>JBLHLE010000051.1:0-14511 GCA_047620805.1 Pirellulaceae bacterium | reverse complement strand
GTAATTCCCGACGGTGTAATTCCCGTATGGGCAGTTGCGACCTCTTCTTCCACAGGTGAACAGCCACTGAGAGCCAGGAAAAACATTGCCAACACCCCAGCCGCGGAAATGCCTGGGCAACGAAGTGGGACGCGACAACGACGCGTGCGACGAAATTCGGCAGCGTCCAGATACTGTTTAATCCGTCCGTCTGTCCGCTGAGAAGGGAAAAGAAGATCGATATTCATTGCCGCTGCTTTAGGAGTGGATGGTATGGCCATTAGTCACTTTTGTGAGATACAGGAAAGCCTAGCCCGCAATGCCGGAATTCGCCAAGTAATGCACAAGGCTGGCACCAGCGCCGCGGTTCTATGTATTGTGTCCTATTCGCAACGTTGACAAAAGCCGAATTGCTTTGCCAACTGCTGCGGTTTAACCACATGGTGGCGACATACGGGTTGCTCAATCGCCACAAACAAAGCGAAAAGTTAACGGATCGCGCACGTCTTTCCCACTCAGAACGGATCTGAAAGAGAAATTTTGAGAACTTCTTTCGCATCACCAGCAAGTTGAAAGTCCGGTGCTAGACTTCAGCGTCGCCGACGGATTGGCAGCGCCCCACGCGTTCGGCACCTCCCACCTGCGGGTTCGCCGGATCGCCAGATTGTTACGGATTGTAACGGTCGGGTGATTTGACGACGGCGGTCAGACCCACTGACTGCTTCGATTGTCTACAGCCACAATTTTGTAGCTATGGATAACGAGAACGCTCAAGACACGTAATCGAAACAGTAACGTAGGGTTGGGTGACGAACTTCCAGCGCGGCTTTGCCGTCCCCAAGAAGTTCCACGCACTAATATCGAGGTCAAACATGGACTTCTTGAAGCAGTTTTTTCGCAGCGTTTTTCACGAAGGCATTTCCGAAGCCACGCATGACCACAGCAGCTTCGAAGAGCTTAGTGAAGCCGAACTCGAAGCACATCTTGAAGTCGCTAAATACGGCAACTTCTCGTTGACTGACGCCGTGCGTCCCTCCTTCGATCTGCAAGTCGTCCCTAAGCAAGGCTTCCGACACGATGTCTATCGGGACGAAGAGGCCAATACTAATGTTCCCGTGTTGATGGCATCCGCTTCCAAAGAAATACTGTTCGACGTATTCATGGAATTGATCGAACAACTTGGTACCGAAGTCGACGTAGTGCTCGAGACGAGCCACAACCGCGACGGGGGAGGCCACACCGACCTCTATCGCGAACATATCGACATGCCCATCCTGCAGAGTATTCTGTGGGACTACGAAGATCTACTGCTCAATGATGGATGTACGGGCATCGCAGTGCTGAACCCACACATCCCCCAAGAAGTGCAATTCGACGAACACAAGCTGCTGATCATCTACGGCAATCCGCTCGATAGCTACCAGTATGCTCTCAAATCGCAAAACGTCCACTGTGACGACGAAATGAAGTTCATCACGGAGGCGGAGCACGTCCATTCGTCCAACGATCAATATTATCAACAATTCGAGGAACTGAAGATGCGCTTGGGCATGGACAGCAACTTCGACGAATTGACCTGCTAGTCGCATTATCAAACTGCCGCAAAGTAGAAAAAATACGCGTTAGGCCGAGCAGCATTGCTCGGCCTCTTTGCGTTTGGCCGGACTAAAAACTCCCCCGCCCGCGAATCGCAAGTCATTCACCTGCTCCAGGTACCCACGAAGTCGCTACTCCCGATATATTTCCCAGCTACATTCCTCGAACCAACCACCCAGACACTGGGAAATCCTTTATCCGTAAGGTACGTTCTAAATGGAACGTATTCGTAAACTCGACGATCGACCCTCGTTGGAGTGACACCATTGGCAAGAACGAAATCTAATCGCAAGAAGTCACCACTTGACGCGGCGTCGCCACTTCAAGTTGACACACCACTTGATGCTGAACTCGAGAATGCTGCGAGCCAAGTGCAAGCGGCGCGCGAAGCCCTGACCGCCGCACAAGAGCACTACGAACAAGCACGCGAACAAGCAGCCGAGAAAATCGAAGAGCTCCGCGATACTACCGTGGGAGAGTTAGTCGATGGCGTGTTGGAGTTCGTGAAGAAGAATCCAGCCGCGGGAGTCTTCGCCTCTGGAATCATTGGATTCATCATTGGCCGAATCTCGAAACGCTAGTTCCCCTTAGCCCAATTACTGATATGGCTCCGCCGCTCGAACAAAACCTCCGCGAAATTCAACAACTGCGACAGCAGATTAGTAGCGTACGTCGCCGCGCGCAACGACGCGTCAGCAAATACCTCGACCAAAGTACGACCGCTTACCAAACGGGAAAACGACTCTTCACTGAATTTCCCGTTGGAAGCCTAATCGTAACCGTTGGGCTCGGATTCGCCGCCCTGGCGACCGCGAAGTCGTGGTGGCAACCACTACGCGAACAAACGGAATCGACGTGCCGCAACTGGGATTGGCAACGAATCTACGAAAGTCTATTCAACGCATTTGCTAAATCCACAGCATCGGACGAGCCAGTTGCTGAATCCTCTGTTGCTGAATCCTCTGTCGACATAGACGCGGCAGGCGACGAACTGCCTAGGGAGAGCGGTTATGAGTAGCCGACCGTGGATGCAACAGATCGCCCGAGATGGACGAGCTACGATTTCGGATGTCACCGAATCGTTGGCCTTGCGAAAAAAGCTGGCAGAAGCTGAGCTGCGATACGACTTGGCACTCACCAAACGATTTGGCATCTTCGGTGGAATCGGCTTGGTTATGTTACTAACCGCCCTCCCCGTATTACTTACTGCCGCCGCCTTCGCGCTAGACAAAACATGGCCCTTGGGAATTCCCAACTGGCTCTTAATCCTCGGAGCGCCGCTTGCGGTCCTTGGTGCTACCGTTGGCTACGTCAGCTGGCTCAACTTCCAAAATCGACTCCTGCTGTTCCAGGAAACTCTCGCTCAGTTTCACGAGGACTTGGAAGCCGTTCAGGAATTGCTGGAAGACGAATAGCCCACGTCGCAACACTACGAGGCACCCCAACAGACTGCTGCAGTGCTAGCGTCGTAGCCGTTCTGACCTTGCAGTCAGATAACGGATCGAGGACACTACCGCCCCATTTTGGGCGCTGTACTCTCAGGAAACTATGTCGTTCGAGCTCCAATGCGCGGAATATCTTCATTTATCGGACTGCTGCTTCTAAGCGCTGCAAGCGGTTGCGGCTTGCTTGGACCAGCACGCGTCGATGTCGAAGCAAAATCTGAAATCGCTCCCCAGTTGGAAAATCCACTTAACGTCCCGATGATGGACCCCGACTTCGTTTGGAATCAGGTTGTCGACACGGTCGATGACTACTTTCGCGTGCGTAGTGAAGATCGCCTGCGAGCAATCGAAGGGGTACTGATCGAAGGGCGGATGGAGACCTATCCTCGAACAGGCTCAACAATTCTCGAACCTTGGCACAAAGACTCGACTCCCGGTGCCGAGAAATTGCATGCGACACTGCAATCGATTCGTCGCCAAGCGATTGTCCGAGTGAGCCCCTTCAATGATAGTTATCGCGTTGAAGTGGTAGTGCTGAAAGAACTCGAGGATCTCCAGCAACCTGAACACGCATCCGTCGGCTCGTCTGTACGACGCTACGACAACACAATCACACGTCATCAACGCAGCCAACAGCTGGAAGCAGCTCGGCTCGGCTGGATTCCACTCGGCCGCGACAGTTCGTTGGAACAAGAGATTCTGTACAAGTTACATGCGAAATTGTCGACGATCATGACGATTCAAGAGATCACGCCAAGCCAACCAGTCGAAGCGATCGAAGACAGAACTGGGTACTAAACGACCACAGCTTTCGCACTAATGGCAAGGAAATATTATTCCCAACGATCACCACGCATTCTAGTCACTCTCGCGAAAGCCGAGCCTAGACTCAGTCGTTGGCCAGCATATTTGGAGCTGGCTGTGCGTTGGTAAGTGGTAGCACTATCGGTGCCCGCGCGGGGGCAAGCTTTTTCGCAATGGGCAACTTGATCGTAAAACACGTTCCCTTCCCAACAGTACTTTCGACGCGAATCCGTCCGTTGTGAGAATTGACAATGTCGCGACATGCAGACAAGCCCAAGCCAGTGCCACCTTTGCCACTTTCATCGGGGCCATCTTTGGTACTGAAAAACGGCGTGAAGATCTGCCGCAGCTTCTCTTGAGAAATGCCTGCACCGCTGTCTCGCACTGACATGTCGACCATGTTGTTTGCGGGATCCGCTTTCAGTCCGATAACGACATGTCCCCTTTCACCGATGGCCTGCCGCGCATTCGTTAACAAGTTTAACAAAACCTGCTGAATCTGATTACCGTTGGCGGTGACTTTCGGCAGGTCCTCGTCGTAGACTTTCTCGACTTGGATTCGGTACTTATGCATTTCGCGTTCAAGTAAGAATAATGACTCATTGATCAAGGAAGCCAGATCCGTCGGCAGCATGTCATCGGTCCGATTGCGAGCCATCCCCAATACAGCATTAGTGATCTTTGCAGCGCGCTCACCTGCAGCCATGATTTTGTCCAACGCTTTGTCGCGAGTGGCTTCGTCCTTGTTGCGAATCCCCATTTTGGCGTAGTTGAGAATGGTCATCAGCACGTTGTTGAACTCGTGGGTCGTGGTGCTAACCAATTCTCCTAGTGCCGTCATCTTTTGCGCTTCCCGCAATTGGCGGCGCAGCTGAGCATTCTCTAATTCGAGCTGTTTAGGATCCTTAAGTTCAGCAGATGCCATGCGCCTATTGTCCTTTGCCTGAAGAGCTGAGCAGCTACTGCCGAACGCCCTAGATTCACTTGTTTACCAAGTTCCGTTCGCCCCGCCTGTTTACCCGACGAGTACTACTTAACTTGTTATTCGATAAATGGTTAGTCCGTTGGTTGGTATCGTCGAATCGACCTGTGCATCTGAAACGGAAGAAACTATAATCCCGACGCAAGAGACATGTGTCGCGATTCGTTGATACGATTGCTTGCTCGACTGCCAATGGCAGTTCCGCCACGGAGACAAGGCGAATCTAGGAAAGCTAGGATGCATACCGTAGAACTGCTTGAAGAAGCATGCCGCGTAGCCAAGAAGTTGGGCTACGAAATTCGACAAGAATATCTCGATGGCTCGCGCGGTGGCGCGTGCGAATTCGGTGGCAAGAAGTGGATCTTCATCGACTTGTCGCTCAATGCGATGGAGCAACTCGATCAAGTCACCGAAGCGATCCGAGACGATCCCAAACTGCTTGAAATCCGTCCACCTGAGACGCTCAAGATGTACCTCGATCTCCGCCGAGCAGCGTAGTCGAATTTCGCAACTGCGCTATCGAAATACGATCAGAACTGAAACTAGCAGTTTGGGCTTCCCGTTCTTGGCCGGCTTGAGACCAGAACATTTTTTAAATTGTCCGGTATCTTGATCGCCGATGGTGACCGTATACGTTCCTGCCTCAAAGACTTTCGCACAGTAACTTTTTCCCGTGATGCGGAGAGTGTAGATGACTTCGCCCCTCTTTCCCGCTTGTGACTTCGACAACTGGGGCAGATAGCTCCGAAAGTTGATTAGTGAAACGGCTTCGGGTAATATCGAGACGGTTTCACGAGCCTCTCGCTACCCCCGCGACGGTTAGAAATTCGCTGCGGGTCCTAAACACCGAACCGCTAAACACCGAACCGGCAAACGAATAGATTTTGCTCGCTGGCAGCTGACAAGCGAAACCTCTCAACAAAACTGGTGTTCAATGTAGGAGTAACCCGGTTTATAGTTTGCTTGTGGACTGAACGCAGTGCTTGTTTCGAGAACTATCCCATCTGACTATCGCCACTGTGCCAGGTTGCAAGCCCCAAAATGGCGAGAGTAGCCGTTCAATGAAACTAGGCGACGCAAGCGTTGGTATTGCTCACGAGTACTCAATTCTTAGGCTCCTAATAATCCGGCCCACAAATCAATAGGACCATCATGTTTAGACGACTGACGATTGCCATAGCCCTGACTTTCATTGTTATTGCGACCCAACTGCAGGCAGCGGAGTCAATTGAATCATTTACGTTAAGAGATTTCCGTGGAAAAACGCATTCGTTAGAGGACTATCAAGACAAGCAAATTGTCGTCTTGGCATTCATTGGCACTGAATGTCCATTGGTCAAGTTATACGGTCCGCGGCTTCAGAAACTCCACGACAAGTATGCGGCTCGCGGCGTCGTCATCCTCGGCGTCAACGCCAACATGCAAGATTCCGTCACTGAAATCGCTGCCTACGCACGAAATCACCAGATCGACTTTCCGATCCTCAAGGACCTCGGCAACAAAGTTGCGGATCGGCTAGGAGCAGAACGAACTCCAGAAGTCTTCGTCTTGGATAAGAGTCGATCCATCCGTTATCACGGCCGCATCGACGACCAATACGGAGTGGGATACATCCGCGACAATGCGGAGAAGCACGACTTGGCCAACGCGCTCGAAGAATTGCTTGCTGGTAAATCCGTCTCACAACCCAAGACCGAAGTCGTCGGATGCCATATTGGTCGTATCCGAACACCCGATGAGAATCCAACAGTTACTTATTCAAAACACATTTCCCGCATACTGCAAAAGCGATGTGTTGAATGTCATCGCGATGGCGAAATCGCCCCCTTTGCGTTGACCGACTACGACGAGGTTGTTGGCTGGGCGGAAATGATCGCCGAGGTCATTGAAGAACAGCGAATGCCGCCCTGGCACGCCAACCCAAACCACGGCCATTTCAGTAACGACAGGGGACTGACCAGCGAGGAAAAAGAACTGATCTACAGTTGGGTAGACCAGGGAGCTCCACAAGGAGACGTCAAAGATCTCCCCGAGCCCCGTTCATACATCGAGGGCTGGCGCTTAAACCAAAAGCCCGATGCGGTCTTCGTTATTCAATCCACACCTTTCAAAGTTAAAGCTGAAGGCGAGGTTCGTTACCAAATGTTTTTCGTCGATCCGAAATGGACGGAAGACAAGTGGGTAAAGTCCATCGAAATCCAACCGGGAAACCGGGCCGTTGTGCACCACATCCTGGCGTTTGCCAGAGGATCCACCGGAGGACTATTCGATGCAGGAAAGGGCTATTTGGCTGGCTACGTACCGGGGCTGCGAGCTACCGAATTCCCAGCGGGCATGGCCAAGAAGATTCCCGCCGGAGCGAAACTCGGATTTCAAGTCCACTACACCCCCATTGGCACAGAACAACTCGACCAAAGTCGAATAGGTTTTGTTTTCGCCGATCCCAAGGATGTGACTCATCAGGTCGTGACCACCAGCGCACTGAACCGCCGTTTCACAATTCCTGCGAACGAAAAAGCACAAAAGGTCGAGGCCTCGTCGGGCAGCTTGGACTTTCCCGTTCAGCTACTCTCAATGTCGCCACACATGCACCTCCGAGGAAAATCTTTCTCCTACGCAGCTGTCTTTCCAAATCAGAAAGAGGAACTGCTGCTCGACATTCCGAAATACGACTTCAACTGGCAAACGAGCTACCAGCTTACAAAGCCCCTGAAACTGCCAGCTGGCACTCGACTTCATACCGTCGCTCATTTCGACAATTCGCCACAAAACCTCAACAACCCGGATTCCAACAAAACAGTGCGTTGGGGCGACCAAACCTGGGACGAAATGATGATCGGTTACTTCAATATCGCCATCGATCGAGACTACCTGGAGAAACCTCTCGCCGACGTTTCCAATAAGCGGGCCGTCCAAGTTTTCAAGCAACTCGATTCCAATGGCGACGACGAACTACAGGCAGACGAAGTGCCGCAGAAACTGAAGATCATCTTCAGCCGCCTCGACAAAAACAAGGATGGCGTTGTAACTCGCAAAGAGCTGATGGATTCGATCAAGAGCCGGCGTTAGTAGTCGCCAGCGCGTTGTCGACCTCGGCTACGCCGTAAAAACCGATCAGCATTTCCTGCCAAGTCTGGTCCCCCCAGCGGACGTCGACCTCGGGATCGGGATTCGCTTTATTGCGTTTCGAATTGTCGTACCATGCCGTACAGCGCATCTGTGTTCCACTGGGAAGGTGCTTTGGCTTGGCCAACATGTAACGCAGTTGCCAATTGAAATCGTAATTGGGAACGTCCAAGAGTATTTCACTCCCGCCATCTGGATAAAACGCTTCGTAGCGAAAAGCCTTGCCTCGTAGATGCAGATGTGGCGATAGGCTCAACAGATTCACTTCGTTCTCGAAAACCAATTCCGCGACCTCTTGATGGTTATTCTTCCCAGCTGGAACGACGATCTGAGTATTCGCGATCGCTCCACCGCGGACGCGCGATGTCACAGTTTTCCGGTCCACATAGACGACTGCTAACGAAGTTCGATCAGTTTACGGAGACCCATTCGGCGTATAGTGCATCTGAAAAAGAAATTGGGAGCCCGCCGGTACGTGAATTGCCATGCCCTGGGACAACTGAGTGGGCTGCATTCCCGGAGCGTAGTTGATGAGTACCCCGCAGTTTCCAACCCCAAACGAGCCATCGCCTGGCATGGCAATTGAGACCAGCGCGTGATGTACTACGGAATTATTACCAGGTCGAACTTCGGCTGCCTGAATGAACCTATCTTCATTGAAACCCGGGTCGACCAAAAAGTACTGGTAGGCAATTTCGCCTTCGGCGGGAATCCGCTGCGACTCGTCGCTGATAAAGAAAACTTCGTCCGGATTGGAGATCTGCCACCTCTTGCCCGACGACGGCAGTTGCACAACTTCTCCTAAATCACCTGCCGGGCAGCCATTTTCAATCCATTCAAACAGCAGCCGACGTTCCTCTTTGCTGACACGCGCTTCGTTCTGAAACTCGCCGTGCTTTGGATTGGCAAACCACGGTGGCATCCGCCCCCGGTCAACAACTTCGTGGATCATTGTTGACCACCCCACGACCTCGTCAAAATCGGTCAACGGAAACGGAGCGATCTTGCCTTTTTGGTGGCACGAGATGCAGTGCTTCTGCAAAATAGGGGCGATATGCTTCGAGTAAGTAATATCACCGCTAGGTTTTATCTTCGCAACGCGACCAATGTGGCACCCTGTCGACTCAGTTTGAGACTTGGAAACGTGACCTCCAGCAAGTAGTTCATCAACTGCGATGGCAAGATCCCGACGTTGTGGCGCGTCGCGTTGAATTCCGATGGCGTACTGATCGTCGATTCGCCCCCAATATCGAATCCGCCGCTGCTTATCCAGCAAGAAAACTTCGGGAGTGCGGACGGCACCGAACATGTCCGCAACGACGTTGGCGTTGTCCTTGAGAACAGGAAAGCGAAGTTTGTGGATGCGAACGTACGACGCGAGGTCGGTCAACGTATCCTGGCTGTTGGAGTTGATTGCGATAAATCGTACACCACGATCCGCATAGTCCTTGGCCAAGTCAGCCAAACGCGAACCGTAGAGCTTAGCCAGAGGGCATTCCGTTCCCAAAAATGCGACGATAACTAGCTCCGCGTCGTCGAACTGACTTAACGAATGCAATCTTCCTTGATGATCCCGAAGCTGGAAGTCGTCAATCACTCTTCCCAAAACTAACGAACCGGCCGCGGAATTGTTCTCCGCGGCGCGAGTCGTCAAAGAGTGATTTGATCGCGACGACTGAAAAGCCCCCAACCATCCAATTAGTAGTACGAGAACTATCAGCACGACAACAATACTTAATCGACTCATGGTTTTACCTCGCCACATTTCGTGTGCGTGCGAACTTAACGAAACCTTACCCCTGTTCAGGCGTCTTATTGACGAGAGTTCCCTTCGCGTCAAACCGCATGAGAGTCGTACGAACGGCCAAGACTACTCCGCCATCGTCGGTACCAAGCATCGTCGTCGGTGCAGCGGACTTGTCCAACCCGAAGTGTAGCGTTCTCGCCGCGTTATTTAGGGAAATGGCTTTGACCTTTTGCGTCTTCAAGTCGACCAAAAACAGCGTCTCCGTGCGAATCCCATAGGAACTGGACCACTGACGTACGAACAGATTGTTCGGCGTGGCATGAACATTGGTGGCCCAACCGTAATTATCAGTCTTAATCTCTCTTACAAGATTGCCTTTCGACAGATCTACGACGGCGACGCCATTAGTGAAGGGCCGCGCCACGTAGACGAGATTGCCAACTCGAGAATGGGAGATCAGTTTCGATTTCCCGACCTTCTTAAACGCCTTCAAGTTGCATTTCAGATCGATTTGGTGAAGTGTCTTGCCCGTCTTTAGGTTCACGATGGCCATCTTGAAACCGTTGTTGAGAAACACTTTGTCTGCGTCGATGATCCCCACTCCGCAGATGCCCATTTCGTGTTTTTGGCGGCGAAGAAGTTTGCCCGTCTTCAGGCTTACTTCGCACACTTCGTCTTTCGTGAGAACGAACGCTCTGTCACCTTCCGCAGCTATGTACTTCAAGAGCTGGAGTTCAAAATTGCCATAGAGCCGGCTGGACCCCCAAATCATATTTGCACTCACCAAGTTGCCTTTCTTGTCGATGTGGACGAATCGATCGCCCAGCACCACACCATCCTCTCTAAGCTCCTCCGACTCGCCATACCCACCGCAAGCGACCGCGTAATTCGCCGAGACAAAGATCGAAACCGAAGCCACTAACAAACCGCTAATTAAACTTGTTCTCATTTCAATTCTCCTTAATTCGTAAATAGTTAGATGCCACGATGGGCGACTATTTACCTGAACGGAGTCGCGTCCCACAAACTTTTGGGCCGAAGAAGAATTGAATCTTTACTCGTCCAATCTGCGGTAGCTAAAGACTGAAAGTCTCACCCGAAGACGCTGAGCTATTCCGCTGTCCGCGCGACGCGTAGCCCAATTCCATTGAAAAAACCGTATCGCATCCCCAAAGGGTTACGGCTCGACGAGCGAGTTTGCCAGGCATGATTTGTCATGCCACCACCTCGAAAGACGCGTTCCTTGCCACGCGAAGAGCCGGGCGGATCTATCGCCTCCGCTACAGCAAAGTAATTCGGGTCGTATCTATCCCAACACCATTCGGGAACATTGCCATGCATATCATGAATTCCAAAAGCGTTAGGTTTCTTCATTCCCACCGCGTGCGGCTCTCCGGAGGAATTGTCAGCAAACCAGGCAAAATCGCCAAGCAGTTCGATTGAATCGCCAAAATGCCACATTGATTTCGATTTCGCTCGACAAGCATACTCCCATTCCGCCTCGGTCGGCAGCCGATATCCAGTGCTGCCTCGTAGCACGGAAACATTATCCCCAGCCACGCGATAAAACGGCGAAAAACCGTGATGCTCACTCAAACGGTTACAGAATAAAACGGCGTCTAGCCAACTGAGTCCACTGACGGGTAACTTATCTGCAGCCCCCTGTGTAGTCGCCGTCGGTGAAACCGAAACAGTGACTTTATCTGCCTCGATTTCGTCCCCCATGACCTCGCGAAATTGCCCAACCGTTATCTCGAATTTCCCGATAAGAAACGATCTACTGATCTGAACCTCGTGTTCCGGTTTCTCGTCAGCTGCTGCATTTGCAATCCCTGTTCGCGATCCCATCATGAACTTCCCGGGCTCAATTCGCACGAGGTCGATCTGTGGGGAGCGGGCCGAGTTCAACGAGCCATTGGTAGCAACGATTGGTGCAGTACCGTTCAAATCAGGGGACGGCGTGCCCGCATCGAAAAACAGTCCGGAAAAATACAGACCACAAATCAACAACGCTGAAATTCCGCAGAAAACCAGCCCCAACTTCAATCGATTTGCATTGCTCGACGAACCGTTCATTTCGGTGGAAGCGCAAACGACTGAGTCCATCGCGATCGGCTTGCTATCGATTTCTCGCAGTATTAGCTCCAATTGCTCAACTACGGCTCCCATCGTCTGTGGTCGATCCTCTGGATTTTTGGCGAGCATCGACTGAAAAAGCACGTCGACGGACTTCGGACAATCAACGCGGGCGACTCGAATCGAGGGGGTTTCCCGTTCGGCGTGGGCTCGTAACATCGCAATTGCCGTTTCCTCTTGAAACACATTTCGCGATGTCAACAAGTAGTACAACGTGCACCCCAGACTATAAATATCCGTCCGGTGATCTATTTCCTTTGTCCCCGCACACTGTTCCGGCGACATGAAGGCAGTCGTTCCGACCAGAATGCCGGTGCGGCTCACTTCGCATTCGCGGTCATCGGTCTTTCGCTCGATCGATTTTCCGCTGGGTGATTTGGCATCGGGAGCGATTAACCGAGCCAATCCAAGGTCCAATACTTTGACAACATCGCGCTCATCCAGAATCAAATTGCTGGGTTTGATATCGCGGTGCACGACACCTACTTTGTGGGCGTGCTCGAGACCACGAGCCGCTTGCGATACGTACTGCAGCGTTTGTTTGATTCCTAGGTTACCCGCCCGCCTTATTACTCGACGTAGATCGCGTCCACGAATATATTCCATCGCCAGAAAATGCCGGCCATCAAATTCGCCCGCGTCATGAGCAGCGACGAGGTTGGGATGCTGCAACCTGGCAGCCGCCTCGATTTCCCGCTGAAACCGCACACAAGCGTCACGAGAATTTGTCAGTTCGGGAGAAATGAATTTCAACGCCACTTCGCGTTTCATTCGCCGGTGATAGGCTTTTACTACACAGCCCATGTTTCCAGTACCGAGCGTCTCCTGCAAAACATAGTTTCCCATTTCCGTACCCGGTGGGAACAACTGCTCTTCGAAGTTGGCGGTGGCGTCTCTGGCACTGGAGACGAAACTTCTTTGCCGCCAAACAGCTTTGGCCGTGGCCACAAGTTGCTCGAAGTTCGGGTCTAGCGCGCTTTCGGGCGCCTCGGTACTACCGATCAACTCGTTAACGATCGTCTGTGAGCACTCGTCGAGAATGACAATGGTATCCTGGCAAGCGTTGCACAGATCCAAATGCGACTCGATTTTCTCATGTTCGTATAGCGCAAGAGCACCCACGACGAATTGATTGAGCTGTTGGTTCGAAGGACACTTTTTGATATTCATAGTATCTGCCGACTTATACTGATTTGGGCTTCACCAATCTATAACTAGAACGTCGGCGCGTCCCTTGAAAACAGATCTACCTTAAAATAGGCATAACACGCGTTTTTTTTGCGGTCCAGAGCACTGTTAGGCTCGCAAGACCTGAGTGCCACGCTGACCTAATCCAAAAGCCCGTCCAGCTCCTCTCGCAAGCGCCTCAAAACGCGATATTTTGCTTTGCGAACCGCCGCCGGGGTCATCTCAAGTTGCTCGGCGATTTCGTCGGTGGAACGCTCCTCGACTTGGCATTGCCAAAAGGCATTCCAAGTCCTCGGCTCAAAGTCGCCTCGAATCCACTCCAACATCTGATGGACCGATTTCCGCAGGATATCGAGTTCGCTAGAATCTTCGTCTGAAGTAAGCGGATCCACCAATTCTCCAATTCGCTGTTGAGCGACCGAACCGCCCTCCGCCGTTGCCTGACCACTGACTCGCCGAAAATGGTCGCGAATCTTATTCGAGGTAATCGTTCTCAACCAGCCTCGAAATGTGTCGCCAGCTCGATCCCGTCGGAAGCTTTCGATGTGTTCCGCAACAGACCGAAACACTTCCTGGAACACATCTGCCGTATCCTCGCTACTCAAGTTGCTGCGGCGACACCAATGTTGGATCAACGGCGCGTACAAGTCGACCAAACGGTCCCAAGCGTCTGCTTCGTTCGCACGGACTTGCGACAGCAGGGTCATCGATGTTTCACTGAATGATGGCATAACGTCTATTTTACGTTGAGAACCCCCGCCGTGTCGCGTAACAGATTCGTAACATCCCCGTGCGTGCTACGCCAGAATCCCCTTCACGACTTTACCGTGGACGTCCGTCAAGCGGAATTGGCGGCCTTGGAAGCGGAACGTCAATCTCTCGTGATCGATACCCATTTGATTCATGATCGTGGCTTGCAGATCATGAACATGGACCGGATCCTTGGCGACATTAATACCTAAATCGTCCGATTCGCCGTAGGTAATGCCCGGCTTGATGCCACCACCAGCCATCCAAATCGTGAATGCATAAGGATGATGATCTCTGCCCCAGCGCGGACGGTTTTTGATGTCACCTTGAATGAACGGGGTGCGTCCAAATTCCCCACCCCAAATTACCAGCGTTTCGTCGAGCAGACCGCGTTGTTCCAAGTCTCGCACCAAGGCGGCGCTTGGCTGATCGGTATCTCGACACTGATTATACAGCTCTGTCGTGATACTGTTATGTTGATCCCAACCAGCGTGCATTAGCTGTACGAATCGAACGTCGCGTTCGATGAGCCGCCGAGCCATGAGGCAATTGTAGGCGAATGTCCCAGGTTCCTTCACTTGCGGTCCATACATATCGAGCGTCTCTTTCGTCTCCTTCGATATATCGGTCAACTCGGGTACGCTGGCTTGCATCTTAAAGGCCATCTCGTATTGTGCGATGCGAGTTGCAATTTCAGGATCGGCAAACTCTTGCAGTTTCAGCTCGTTGATCTTGGCAATATCATCCAACCACTCGCG
>JBLHLE010000050.1:0-14621 GCA_047620805.1 Pirellulaceae bacterium | reverse complement strand
CACTTCGCCAATGCCATCTCTATCGTATCTGCCACTAGGCAGGTCCGTAGTGCGGTTACTGAGTTCTCGGCTACGGGCGAGTTCCGCTTCTCGTTGCTCTTCTTCGGTTGCCAGCCGTTTGCTTTCGTGCAATCCACCTTTTTTGATCCAAGTGAGAACCTGCGGGAGTTCGTTGGGGTCAAACCAAATACCATGTTGCACGCACGCATGCATCGACGATCACTCCACTGCGACGACCATAGTTGCGCCGAGCCATCAACTCGGTGCAGACTGGGCACTTGCGATATTTCCAGCCAGGCTCTTGAACGATCGTGTTGCGGGGAACGGATTGATTTGAATCGGGAATTGCCGCAGCATCTTGAGCCTGATCGACGAGTCCTTGGAATACGTCGTTGCTAAGCCACAGTCCTGTACAATGATCGCACTCCAGAATTGGTATTCGGCTCTTCCCTACATTCCGGCTCACCATCGCATGTCCATCCGCACAATGCGGACAATGAAGGGAACTCGCTTCGCCTGCCGCGGATTCGGCGTGCAGTGACACACCGCAGTGATGACAAACCTGCGCGACATCGCTAATCTGAGTCGCGCAATTTGGACAGACCGTTTCGTCATGTCCATTTTTGGTTTTGACTTCGACAACTTCGCCACAGTGACAATGAAAGCGACTGCCTGACTCTAGAGACGAAGCATCGTATTTGCGTTCGCAGGTATCGCACTGTACGAGTAGTCGCATAGTCAGACCTTTCTATTAGCGAGGATTATGAACTGTCAGGCGGGTGCGAAGGCGAGTTGGCTGGTTGCGCATAGCGAGGATTATGAACTGTCAGGCGGGTGCGAAGGCGAGTTGGCTGGTTGCGCGTCGTTTGGTTTCGCATCGTTTGGTTGCGCGTCGTCCCGTTGCGCATCGTCGCGTTGAGGGGCAGCGGGAAGTTGATCGGCAACTCCCAGTAGGAAACGAGCGAGTCGATTGGACGCTTTGATTGCCTCGTCCCGCAGATTCCACATGTCTTTGACTCGGGACGGCTTGTTCCACAAAGCTGCAACGGCCGCTCCCATTTTTCCAGCAAAAGATCTTTGCTTAACGAGGTTTTCCAGTTCGGGGGGGAGCTGGTCGTCGATGTTGTCAGTGATTACGCGAACCGAGATCATTCTGGTTGAATCCGCGCATGCCGAAGCGATGGCCATCGACTCCGTGTCACATGCCAAGGCGTTGTGCAGTTCGCTGAGGCTACGTTTTTCTTGAGAATTGGTAATGATTTTGTCGACAGTCAACAATCGGCCGAAATGAAGTCCACGCTGGGAAGGTCGCTTATCTTCGGCGACGCCCAGTCCAACTTCCAAGTTTGAGTTTCCGTCGGTGACCTCATTGGCCAACAGAATGTGTCCTTTGCAGACGTCTTGGTTCAACGACGAAGCAAAGCCACACGACACCAGCCACTGCGGGCGGTGAAAGGAGATTGCGTCGGCAACGGCGCGTCCGGCTTTCTTTTGACTCGCGCCGGTCTCGATAACCGCCACTTTTCGGCCACTCGGCAAAAGGCCAACGTATTCTGTATGCGACGCGCAACTGGTGGTGACCGTTTCTTTGAGAAGATCGAGCAAACCGCTAGATTCAATGGAATCCGCCAAAGAGAATACCAGTTCGCAGCGTACTTTCGGGACCGGTTCTTGCGGTTCGTCGCCTTCTGGTTTCGGCGGCGTTTTCGTTGCTTTGTTCGCTGCGTTTGAAACGGTCTGCTTCACTTGAGACACCGTCGCCTGAAGCTTTTGCTCCGCGACTTGTCGAACGAACTGATTGACCAAAAAACGCAAAAGCATAATCTTCCCCGGTTGTCTTTTTCCTAATCTTACCCTGAATCTCATTCTCCTGCATATGCATCGTGTTCTTTGTCTCAGTCTTGAATCTTAAACAGGTCGCCTTGTTGGGGCTCGAGATCCGGAACCGAGATGCGTTTTATGGCTCCCGCTTTTTCCAGGCGGGCCATCAGTTCTGGCGTTGCGAAATCGCTGAAGCCGTAGTTTCCCGGGCTACGATAGCGATTTAGTTCCCCCCAGTAAACGAAAATGTGAGTGATTCCCTTCTCCTGTAACTCTTCTTTTAGGTGGAGTTCTGTCGAGTCGCGGGCGATAAGCTCGAACTCGCATTCGTTGAAACAGGTGTTGTAAATCGCGGGAACTTCAAGATCGAAGGGCTGAGCGTCGCCCACCAATAGAACTTTACCGACGCTTGCTTTGTTCTCGTTGAGAAATCGATGGACAGGATTGACGCGCGGTGCCAGAAATTCGGTTTGCGTGTCTTCACGGAGTTCGGTCAACGATGCGAATATTCGTACGTCGCCCCATAAGAAGCAGGCCAGCGGTACCAACATCATCGCGTACCCAAGCAACAGGATTGAAACGATTATTCTCCAACCTCGCACTTGCCAAGTATCGATTGCGGTGCCAGCGATCAACGCAAGCGGTGGCAGGATTGGCAGCCAGAATCGATCGATTCGGTGGGTGAACAGCCACCAAAGCACGACGAACATCAGCGCGTAACCTCCGAACCAAAGGAGGAACTCGCGCCGCTTCCAACCGAGCATGCCTACTACCACCAGGGGCCAAAGGACCATGCTTTGTTGACGATTGGTGATCACAATGTCGGTGATCGCTCCGATGAACTGTGCGAGCGAATAGACAGAGCCATTGTTGTCGGCTGGCGTTCGATGGGCGCGATCCCAACGCGCAACTAACTGCAGAGAATCCACAGAGGGAACGACCGACCGCACTAACGGATACGTTGGATTTCCGGTCGCGATCGCGTTCTTGAGGAACCACGGGGCGCTGCTGGCGACGGCAATTCCAATGTACGCCACCGCGACCAGCGCTGCGGATCGCCAAGTCGACTCATCGCTTTGATCGTCCAACGATTCACGCCATTTTTGAACCGCGAAGAATATGGCCAACGGAATAAGCAACATCACAACCGCCGGATACTTGCAACTAATAGCAGCGCCTGCTGAGATGCCAGCGAGAATTAACCAGGAACGGCGGTTTCGCTGCGGCGACTTGTGCCATCTCCAGGTTGTGTACAACGCCGCCAAAGTGAAGTGTGCCAATGCCGCATCAATGAGTCCTGCCAGGGATACGATGCCGACCATCGGAATCGTGATGTAGACCAAGCCCGCAAAGGCTCCGGCGAGTGGCGATCCCAAACGTTGTCCCGCGCCCAACAGCAACAGCCACGTCAAAATGGCATAGCTGGCAATCAACGTCTTACCGACGATTGCGCCCCACCACCACGAGTCCGAACCGGGCCATATGGCCATGTTTGCCAACGCGGGCATTTCAGCGCTCATCGGCATGCTGGCGTATACGTTGTGCTTCAGGAAAGTGATTTGGCCGGCCTGATACCATTCCTTGGGAGCTTGGAGATGATATTCGCGAACGTCGAAG
This sequence comes from Pirellulaceae bacterium, assembly GCA_047620805.1. Lineage (GTDB taxonomy): Bacteria > Planctomycetota > Planctomycetia > Pirellulales > Pirellulaceae > JBLHLE01. Next base: position 11,183 of record JBLHLE010000050.1, on the reverse strand, counting down.
TCGCGAGGCGGATTCATCCCGCCGAGAACATATGCAATCAAGAACGGAATTGCCGCACCAATTGCGATGCGATACCAACGCGCTCTGTCTACTTCATCGACGTTATTGTCAGCTGCCGGATTATCCTCGCCCGCAGCAACGTTGGATCCGGTAGCGGCAGCGCTAATAGCTTCGCGATGTCTAAAACAAAACCACGCCGCAGTGGCGACGATTAAAGTTAGTGGGAGGCAAAATACTAGCCTATTCAACAGCCCGGCCAGACCCATTAGGAGTGTGTACAGACCCGCAAAATGTAAGCCGATCGTGGTAGCGAGCGAAATGGACTCCCACTTGTTCAAGTGCTGTTCAACTTTTAGGGATTTCAAAACAGCTGAGCCTAGTATCCAACAGCCTGCAAGGAACAGTGTCGCCATGATTAGGACCGGCGCGCGGTCGAGGAATCCAAAGGAAACGCCACGACCGTTCCACCAATAGCTCCAGAAATATTCGGGCGAAAACCACATCTCTTGGAATTGGGATACGGATGGATGGGCGCTGAGATATTTCAGAACGTACACGAAAGTGCCGATGACCCAAACGCAGATGCCGATTGCTGCAGGCGTAATTATCGGCACGGTATTCGGTTCGCGGCGAGTTTGTTGCCGGTTTTTGCGTGTTTTGGCCACGAATTTACCTAGATTTTTTGATGTTCCGCAGTTCTGAAAGAGACGAGGCGAAGAGGTTGAGCTATGATTGTAGTGCAGCGGACTCACGGTAGCGATTTTACCGTTTCTGCTGTCCATGGGCAGGGCGGCCCCACTCCTAATCCCTCCAACAAAACTCACCCTCCCAGTGAATCACCGATGAGTAATTCCCAACGTCTTCAAGGTATTTTTACGCCTAATATCGTTCCGCTCGACGACAAGGGCGAAATCAACGAAGCGGAAACTCGCCGCTACGTCGACTGGCTAATCGATCGCGGAGTGCACGGTCTTTATCCCAACGGCTCCACCGGCGAATTCACGCGATTCACCGTTGAGGAGCGTCGTCGGATCATCGAGATCATTGCGGATCAAGCAAGAGGCCGCGTCCCGATCCTCGCTGGTGCGGCAGAAGCAAATACCCGCGAGACGATCAAGGCGTGCGAATACTACCACGAACTTGGCTGCCGAGCCGTGGCGATCGTATCACCGTTTTACTACAAACTCGGCCCCAGCGCAGTCTACGCTTACTTTAAAGAAATTGCACAGAACACTCCCGTCGACGTAACGCTCTACAACATTCCGATGTTTGCTTCGCCGATCGACGTGGCGACCGTCACGCGGCTGGCAGAAGATTGCGACAAGATCGTGGCGATCAAGGATTCATCGGGCGATTTACCGCATATGATGCGGATGATCAACGCTGTCCGGCCGATTCGGCCCGACTTCAGCTTCCTAACGGGATGGGATGCTGCCCTAATGCCAATGATTTTGATTGGATGCGACGGAGGAACCAATGCGACCAGCGGAGTTGTCCCCGAAATCACTCGCAAGCTTTACGATCTCACGGTTGCTGGACAACTTGGTCCAGCACTCGACCTTCAATATCGGCTGCTCACTCTGTTTGACGCCATGCTCTATTCCGCAGAATTTCCCGATGGCTTTCGCGAGGCGTTGAAACTTCGAGGGATCCAGCCAGGTGATGGCCGACAGCCTCGCTCGGAAGATCAAGTAATTCAACTTGAGAAACTCACGCGTGAATTGCAGTGTCTCTTAGCTGCCGAGGGATATACGGACGAACCGATCGGAGGATGCCGCGTAGGAGATTCGGTATCGGAAGATCAGATCGCTCTCATTGTTCAGAATGTCGTTGGCGAGTTAAAGAAACGCGGACTCTAAATCGCGTCGCCGTCCGTCATTCGTAGCATGGACGTCCCGACGTCCCGTCCGTGACTCGATCATTCTCCGCAGAGAGTTCACGCCCGGATCAGCGCAAAAAAAACAACACGTCGGCGCGGGTACCGACGCGTTGTTGTGATCCCACCGGCACGAGAAGTACCGGTTAATGGGACGGCCTTTTGGGAGTCTTGAGTGGTTCCTCGCTGTTTCCACGACAGTAAGCGAGCCTCCTCCGCAGGGCGTTGCGATTACGGTGTCCAATATCGCCAGAAGTTTCTAACCGGTTGTCCTGGGACATAGACGGTAGGCTGACCGTAGATCCCTTTGCTGAGCTGAGCACCGCGGGGCGCGTAATTCGTGCGCTGTTGTTGCTGATAGTAGCCTGTTGGTGGAGCGCGATAAAGTTGCGATTGATATTGGACTGGTGGAACGCCATACAGTTGCGACTGATATTGGACTGGCGCTCGCAGTGAGGGAGCGATGTCCGCCGTTCCGCCACCAGGAATTACACCATTGGGATTGGAACCGTAATATGGTTGCTGAACACCGTTTCCGAAAGTTGCTGCTCCGATTGATCCGTTTCCGGTCGGCGCGATGCCGCGGTTAGAACAACACGATCCCGGTGCATAGTGAACGCCAGGCTGAGCAGCCGGACGGGCTACAACGACCGGCGGCTGTTGCTGCGGTTGATTGTAGGGTGAGGGAGTACCGACGCGGTAAGCTTCGAGCGTCTGAAATGGCGGCCGCGCTGTGGTCGCCGCTGCGCCATAATTTGGTTCGCACGATTGATACAAACTTGTCTGGGCATCGGCAGGACTGACGAACCCCACCAACGCCAAAACCGCAATTGCTCCGAGCATCTTTTTCATGATTCCATCCTTCTAAAAAAACGAGCCGTTCGAACTGTTCCCCCTTCGTTGCGGTCAAGCGAATTGTCGGCGCGAACCGATGAAAGGCAAGTTCCTCGCAGTCTCGCTAAAGAATAGATGCGTCGCGAATCTCGCAGCGATTGACGCAAATTCAACAATCGACGGCGTCTCATTAAATGCTATCGCCCTGGAAGAAATCCTCAGCACAAAGAATGATAGCACTGGTCACCTGAGTGGGACTGCTCGCAGGTGAGACGACGGTCAGCGTTAGAGGTTGACTAATGCGCAAGGTTTGCCATTCGCCTCTTCGCAAACGCCCGTTCTTAAACGCTCATCCGCGATCGGATTTACCGCAAGAGGCTCGCTAGAGATAGCGGCAAACCTACGCTGCTGCTCGTCTTTCGATGGCTGCCGGAAGAATTGAAAGCTTCTGTCCGCTTGAGTCGAGTTGATAGTCCAGACCAATGTTCCTCAATGTCTCGCGAATCGCGCCAAGTAAGCGTTCAAACGGTTCCAGCGTTTCGTGCTTGGCAAGGATCAGGTCCTTGGGAATGCGGAAAGTCTTCGACAGGTTGATGGGTGCGAATGAGATGCCGAATCTGCGGCTGAGTACACCTGTCCAAACGCCGGAGCCGATGTCGACTTGCGACACGTTTTCGGCAATCCGAGCGAAGTCATAGGATTGAACCAAACGCATTCCTGGCTTTCCCGACAACAGTCGTTCTTCGCTGACTGACAACGCCTTCTCAATCAGTCGCTCGTGCCCGCCGCGCATAGCGCGATAGATCATACGAGGGATGGAGAATAGAAAGAAGCAGCCGATCGTATCGATGAAGGGGACGGGAAGCTTCTCAAGCAACCGCCGAGTAACCTCGACGAAAACGATTTTCGCTCCAATCTCCATCGAGAAAATGAGGATCCGCCGATTCGTAATTAGAAAGATGCCATCGACCTCTCTGCTGTTGAACCCGACGTATTGACAGTAGCCCTTCACTAGCGGCCACTCGTCTTCGCATCGAATCGCTGCGTCGAACAATTGGTTCACATCTTGGTATTGTTCGTTTTCACAGACGGCGAGAAGCTTCAAGTTGGCGTTTACATTTTGAACCGACGATCGCTCAACTAACATCGCGTCGACGATCATGGGCTCGACGATCATGGGCTCGTCGATCATGGGCTCGTCGATTGAATCCGTCTCAACAATTCTATCGGGGTTTTCTTCTGAGTCCGTTCTGGAAATAGTTTCGGAAGCATCGCTCTGACGAGAACGCCTGCGAACGACTCGAACTTTGTTTGGCGTTTCTGTTGGAGTGGTCTCTTTGGTCTCTTTGGTCTCTTTGGTCTCTTTGGTCTCTTTGGTCTCTTTGGTCTCTTTGGTCTCTTTGGTCTGGGCGGCGCTGGCCGACAAGTCGATGGCAGAGATCGCGTTGAAGAAATCGACTAGTCCATCCTGACGTTTTTCAAAGCAGGTTGCGGAAATGCGGAAGATGTCGCCTGCGAAGGTCTCCACTTCGATTCCATAGTCAGGCCAACCGCTCAGTTTTCTGGCCCCAGAAATTTCATCGAGCAGTACAGAGAAATTCCCCTCGCTGGTTGCGCAGTAGATGGTGTCTCGACAGAGGAGCACACCTTCTTTGGCCGACCCAAAAATCGTCGCATCTCCCAACGCAAGAACGTGCGACTCCAAGACGTCTGGGGCGTACGCCTTAATGGCATTGCGCAGCTTCTTTGCTGGGATCGATGCGCCACAATACCAGCTAGCATTTGACTCATGAGGTAAGTGGTCGTTCAATAAACGGGGAATGGGCGACTGTGGCACCGGGCACTCCGTAAATAAGGAGTCTCAAACTATGTAAAATAGGCAGGGAGAGTATCCACAATACTGTCACGGCACAAGGTCAAGCCGGTGCGTTCGGAACGCGGCGCACGTTGAGTCGCCGGGTCCTCGCGATCCGAGTATCCAACAAACCGAACAAGAGATTGCCAACACAAGATACGAGGACACCTGTATGGCCACGTGAAGAGTCGTGAGTCATTGTCCAGCCCCCAATTGTTCTGCCCACCTTATCTGAGTGCCCCTACACCCGACGCGAAAACCTAGCCGCTCAAGAATCGCTCGTTTGTCCCACGGCGAATGTAAAGCCGATCAACACCACGAGCCCAACCAGGCAGCAAACGCTGGCGGGGAATCCTAAACCGACTGGTAGAGTTCCGAACAAGATGGAAACAACACCGACGAGGATTGCATAGGGCAATTGGGTTCTCACGTGTGCGATATGATCGCAACCGCTGGCTTGCGACGAAAGGACTGTCGTGTCGGAAATTGGAGAGCAGTGGTCGCCGAATATCGCGCCGGCCAGAACGCCGCCGATTGCGCCGAGCAAAATCGGATCTTCGCTGCTGATTTCCATTTGCTGGTTCGTCATCAGTTGCACGGTGAGCTTGATTATGAGCGGCATGAGCAAGCCCATCGTGCCCCAGCTTGTCCCCGTTGCAAACGAGACGCCGCCTGCCAGAACGAAGGATATTGTCGGGATCAAAAAGATCGGCAACGACGAACCAATTTTGTCCGCCAGGTAAGCTCCCGTGTAGAGGTGGTTTTCACAGAGCGATGATAGTGTCCAGGAAAACCAGAGGATGGCGAGAGCTGGAATGACAAATAGCGCCCCGTCGCGAATTGCCGCTTGTATTTCCCTCCATTTCAAATGCCGTTGAACGAATGTTAACAAAGCCGTCGTAGCTAAACCGAGCACAGCGCCATATTGCAAGGCAACATAAGCGTTACCCTTACAGATAATTTCTAGCCAGCTCGCCGAGGCATCTTTCACTTCACTCGATCCCGTTACGGTCAGCAGAAATAATGTTACGAACAGGATCACAGCCACAGGTAGGATCGCGTCGTACCACCTTGACGAGGGGGCGTCGGAGTCGATTTGTGTCGTTGCTTTCGGATGGCGTTCAGTTTCTAACGCCCGCCGTTCGGCTCCCAACATCGGGCCGAAATCTCGACCAGTAATCGCTACTACCGCGACGTAAGCGAGCGCCAGGAGTGCGTAGAATCGATAGGGAATCGTGTTGACGAAAACTGCAAAGCCACTTGTAAAGTCTACTTCCTGAGCGCTCAGTCCCTTTTCAATAAAATTGATTTCAGTCGCTACCCAGGTTGAAATGAGGGCTAAGCCAGCAACCGGCGCCGCGGTCGAATCGACTAGGTAAGCCAGTTTCTCGCGGGAAATTTTCCAACGATCTGTCACCGCTTGCATTGAACTACCGACGAGTAGTGTATTGGCGTAGTCATCGAAGAAGATCAACAACCCGATTAGCCACGTAATCAGCTGGCTTCCACGTCGGCCTTTCGCGAACGGTTCCAACAAACGAACCAGCGCTTGCATCGCCCCGCCGCGATGCATCACCGATACCATGCAACTCATCAACGTCGTAAATGCGAAAACTCGCAAGTGGTCCTTCTCAATCAAATTTTCCCACAACAGCGACTCGCACAGTAGACCGAAAAACTTGAAAACGGCGCCGAAGTATGTTCGCGGCGGTTCGGGATTTCCTGGGCCCTTTGCCTCAGTCGGCGCCGCATTTAGTTCGCTGTTATCGGCGGCTTTCGCTACGACAGGTGCATCCGTTGCTTGAACATTTGTCGCAGGGGCGTCAATTTCAAACGGGCCGTTTACGATCAGCACGGCACCGATCACGATCCCCGTAAACAGAGACGATAATACTCGGCGGCTGACGATAGCCAACGCGATCGCAACAAGCGGAGGAAGAAGCGAGAGCCAACCGTAAGTTTGCATTGGATCGATGTCCTTGGGATCTTATTCAACATAGGCAGAAGGAAACACGGCCGTATCTCGATAGCAAGCGAGAAAGCACTGATTCAATCGACTCGACAACCGCGAGAGGAGTTGGTTCTGAATTGGAGGATGTGAGGGCGCCTCACGTACTTCTTATCCGTCGTAGCTATTCTTGCTTTGCTCCGTGGTCACCTTGGGCCGATGTTTTGGGCGTATTCTGTCTCTTCGGGAAGTGCAACTCGAACGTTGTCCCGCAATCGCTCGTCTGCAGCAGGATCTGTCCCTTGTGTTGTTGCACAACTTGCCAACTCTTGGAAAGACCAAACCCCAATCCACGCCCAGCTTCACGTCCGCTAAAGAATGGATCGAAGATCTGTTCGCGGATGCCGGCGGGGATGCCCGGGCCCGTATCACTCACGGAAATCACAACCTGGTCCTCGCCGAACGAGTCGAGAACGACGCCGACCGTGATGGTTACGGTTCCATCGCGCCGAGTGGCCTCGAGGGCGTTAATAATCAACGCTTTTAGCGATTTACCGAGATGAGTTGGATCCGCATCGAATTGAATACGCTTCCCTGCAAGAACAACAATCAATTCTGTTTGCTGTATATCTGCATCCTGTTGTAACTCGGCCACAACAGTTTCGACTATTTCGGTCAAATCCACCCGCTGTAGCTGTAATTCGGGCGGTTTGGCGAAGTGCATCATGTTGGAAATCATCTCGTGCGCGCGAAACGCTTGGCTGTTGATTGAAGCCAGTTTTTTCCGGCGCTCCGGATCTTGCTCGTCGCGAAGCAATGTTTGAGCTCGGGTCGAGATGTTGGCGAGCGGATTGTTGATCTCGTGGCTCGCGCCATAAGCGAGTTCTTTCATCGATTTCATTTTTTCGCAGTGGAGCGACTCGGCGAAATCCGATTCGAGAACTTTGAGGCGGTGGCGCATGTTAACGATACGCGAAAGCAATTGAGCGAATTCCGCGTCGCACGCCGGTTCATCGCCTGCGATACTCTCGGAAGTTGGCTCGTTGTTGAATTGACTCGAATTCAGCGCTTCGCAAAACCACTCGGGTAGCAGCTCGGAGACGCTCTCCGCAGCTCCAAGTTCGTTCAGATATTCCCCAGCATTGTGCAGAAGCGCACACAGTCCTTGCTGAGAATGAAACTGGCTTTCGAGGTTGTGATCGCCGTCTGGCCTGTGATCGCCGTCTTGTCTGTGAAAGCTGGCGTTGGATTCGGAGACTAGCTTCTGCCAAGTCGGAGGAAAGCTTGGGCCAGTAATGGACGAAAACTCAAACCCCTGCAAGCATTCCAGAACTACATCATTGAATGCTTCGGAAAGACTGGCGATCGAATTCCGACTGGAGTCCGCTCGCCATTGAATCAAGCACCACAATGCTAGTTCCGGGAATTCGACCAGTAGCCTGTCAAAATCCGATGAGCGTATCTTGTCCTCGAGCAAGAAATCCAGCAGACGCTGGCCTAGCCCGCGCCGGAAAGGGATCGAGAACGACTGATTGCCGTCGTTAATTTCGAGGAATCTCATAGTGATTTTGAAACCAGTCAAGAACGAAAAACGCGTACTAACAAACCGGCGTTCGTTAGTACGCGTCGTATTGTAACAACAACTGAGGCAAGTAGATTAACCTGCCCCAACTCGTTCAATGTCCAGTAAGTCGCAGGAGCGTTCCAGCAACTTGTCGACAACAAACGGCTTGTTCATAAAGTCGTTCGCACCTGAATCGAGCAAGTCCTTGATTTTGTCTTGCTCGACCATTCCCGACATACAAATGATCTTGACGGATTCCAAAGTGCTATCACTTCGTACGCGTTGGCATACTTCCTTACCGTTAATATCCGGTAACATCACGTCCAGAACCACAAGGTCGGGACGGAATTCCTTCATTTGCATGCCAGCATCAAACCCGTTGTTGGCCGACCGAGTATCAAACCGGCCATCCTGGTCGAAGGCGAGGACGAGCAATTCTACAAGCTCTTCATCGTCGTCAACGATCAGCACCTTCCGCTTCCCGCTTTCCAACGCGTCGGTTGGAATTCCGTTGTCCTTCATAAAGGAGAACAGCTGATCTCGCGGAATACGCCGAAAACGACTACCTGGGACCCGAAAGCCTTTCAGGGAACCGTTATCAAAGCATCGAATAATCGTCTGTTGGCTGACCTTACAGATCTTCGCCGCTTCACCAGTTGTAAATACAGTTTTCGCAGACATGGCTTAGACCATCCTTCCTTCGTCGATGGTTGGACTAGCAGAGTTGTGGTGCCGAAGATCGTCGGATCTCCAACATGTTCGGTGTGTAAACATTAAACGGTATGTCCTGCGCTGAGATCCCACGCGGCAGCTAGTCCTCAGCTTCCTGGTTGATCAAAACTGCGTGGCGTACGCAAATGACATACATCCCTGTAATGCTTTAATCAGCAATAGCGGCCACTCCTTCCAGGGTTACCGAAACTGCCAATTCCACGAATTATAGCGGCTCGGAAAATCACGTCAAGGTTGATCTGTTCGGGGTAAGTTGTTGTTTTGCAATGCTTTAGGGTTGTTTATCCCCTTGCGGGGACAATGTTTAGAGAAATTAACATTGTTGCCCGTGCGCTAAAGCAGACAAACAATCGGTAAAAAAAGCGGGCTCGGGTAGAAGAGAAGATTGGGTGGAAGACGGAGTCTAAATGCGGTGAATTGGCTAAAATGCCCTCGTACCAGTCGCAAACTAACTTTTGATTAGCCTGTGTCCCGCATTCTGTGAGAATTATCCAAACGCCTATGTCTTGTGCAGATGCGCAGTCAGCAATGCTACATCTGCTGGCGTGATCCCGCTAATGCGACTCGCTTGCGCCAAACTGAGTGGGCGGATTTTGGACAGTTTTTCGCGCGCTTCGTTTCGCAGCTGAGTAATAGAATGATAATCAAACTCGTCCGGAATCTTCTTTTCGGCGAGTCGCTTTTGACGTTCGATGTCGATTTTTTGGCGTTCGACATAACCTGAGTACTTGACGTCGTAAACGACTTGCTCAATCACGTCGTTTGTTCGCCCTCCGAGTTGCGGGGCAATTTCGGTGATTTGCTCCCACGTCACCTCGGGGCGGCGGAGGAATTTTTCCAGTGTGACTCCTTCGTGGCGATTGGACACCAGAACCTGTTGGATCTCCGCTAGCTGAGACGTCTTGATCTCAAGCCGGTTCCAGCGGTGTTCGTCGACTAAGCCCAGCTGATGTCCGATGGGAGTCAATCTTCGATCCGCGTTATCTTGTCGCAGCAGCAAGCGGTATTCGGCGCGACTGGTGAACATCCGGTAGGGCTCGTCGACTCCGCAGGTGACCAGATCGTCGATTAGGACTCCGATGTAAGCTTCGTCGCGCTGCAGGATCATGGGATCCTTCCCTTGGAGCTGAAGAGCTGCATTCGCTCCAGCCACGAGGCCCTGGGCTCCGGCTTCTTCATAGCCAGTAGTGCCATTGATTTGGCCAGCGAAATACAAACCGGGCACCCGCTTCGTTTCCAGGGTCGGACGCAACTGATCGGGAGGACAGAAGTCGTATTCGACGGCGTAGCCGTATCGCATTATCTGCGCCTTTTCCAGGCCGGGAATCAACTTGAACATTTCGTCCTGCACGTCGCGGGGGAGGCTGGTCGAAACGCCGTTCACGTAGATTTCTTCGGTCTGATATCCCTCCGGTTCCAGAAACAATTGATGCTCAGTCTTGTCCGCGAACCGAACGACTTTATCTTCAATCGAGGGACAATAGCGAGGTCCGCTGGACTTGATCTGGCCCGAATACATCGGCGCCCGCTCGAGATTGGCGCGGATCAGTTGGTGGACTTTCTCATTGGTATACGTGATCCAGCACGGGAGTTGGTTTAGTTTCAACTCGTCAGTAAGGAACGAAAATGGTTGCGGAGGATCGTCACCTGGCTGGCATTCCGTTTTGCCATAGTCGATGGTGCGACCGTTGATTCGAGGAGGAGTACCAGTTTTGAAACGCTCGATCTCAAAGCCCAGGCGGTGCAGTGCACCGCTGATACCCTTGGTAGTTCCCTCGCCGGCTCGACCGCCAGGCGTCTGGGCCTCCCCTGTGTGCATCAGTGCTTGCAGGAATGTACCTGTTGTGAGTATGACCGCGGGGGCTCGATATGTTGCTCCGCCCCCGACGTCGACTCCAATACAGCGAGTAACACCGTCGTGTTCTTCGACCAGAATGTCTTCGACGATTTCCTGTCGAAGAGCGAGATTCTCTTGTTGTTCCACGAGATGTTTGACGTAATTCTGGTAGGCCTTTTTGTCTGCTTGTGCGCGCGGGCTATGCATCGCGGGGCCCTTGCGGCGATTTAACAGGCGGAATTGGATGCCAGTTGCGTCTATTGCCTGTCCCATGATGCCACCTAGGGCATCAATTTCCCGCACGATCTGTCCCTTGGCGATGCCTCCGATTGCCGGATTGCAGCTCATTTGCCCCACGGTGTCGAGATTGGTAGTCAGCAGTGCGACCGAAGCGCCTAGTCGAGCGGCAGCCATTGCAGCTTCCGTCCCCGCGTGACCTGCTCCGACGACGATTACGTCGTATTGGTATGTTGCTGTTTTCATGGGATTCAATATAAGTGCAGTAGGGCAAAGTTTGAAGGCGGACGAATCGGTTGG
>JBLHLE010000049.1:0-14663 GCA_047620805.1 Pirellulaceae bacterium | reverse complement strand
CACTGCCGGAGTGCAAAAGAATGCCACGACATATTTTCGCCACACTTTTAATGCGACCAGTGCGTCTTCTGGTGACTACGTCATCTTTCTTAATTACGATGATGCCGCAGCGGTCTACATCAACGGCGTGGAAGCGCTGCGAACGAGTAACCTAAGTGCCAACGCAATGTTCGACCAGTTCGCAACTGCGGCCGCCGCGGAAGAAGACGCTTACTTTCGCTTCGACGTCTCGGCTGCCGCCGCCAACACTATCGCCGCTGGTCCAAACACTATTGCGGTGGAGATTCATCAATCTGATGCGGGGAGTTCGGATATCAGTTTCGACATGGAATTGGTTTCCCGAAACGACCGATTTTCAGAAGTGGGAACGGAAGTCGTGGCGACTGGACTCAACCGTCCGGTGTACATGACTAGCCCCGAGAACGACGCGGACAGGTTGTTTATCGTGGAGCAGCGGGGTCGGATCCAGATACTCGATTTAGCGAACGACACTCTGAACGCCACTCCGTTTCTCGACATCGACGCGCGGGTATTCGGATTCAACGACGGCGGCAACGAACGCGGACTGTTGGGACTTGCTTTTCCACCTGACTTCGCGAACAAGAACTACTTCTATGTAAACTACACATCTGCTGAGGCAGGTCGTTCGGGAGACACTGTTGTGTCTCGCTTCGATATCTCCAACGACTCCAATGTCGCCGACCCCAACAGCGAAGAGATTTTATTGGTGATCGATCAACCGTTCTCGAACCATAATGGTGGTTGGATAGGATTCGGGCCGGACGGTTTTTTGTACGTTGCGACCGGCGATGGCGGAAGTGCAAATGACCCGCAAAACAATGCTTCCGACATTACTGACAACTTGTTAGGCAAAATACTGCGGATCGATGTGGAAGGCACACCAGACCTTGGACTTGCCTACGCAATTCCCGCCTCCAACCCGTTCGTAGGACAAACGGGCGACGACGAGATCTGGTCTTATGGTCTTCGCAACCCGTGGCGGAATAGTTTCGATCGCGAGACGGGCGACTTCTATATCGCCGATGTTGGACAAAATGCCAGCGAAGAAATCAACGTACAGCCCGCTGGCAGCACGGGCGGTGAAAACTACGGCTGGCGCGTCATGGAAGGTACGCAGTGCAATATCACTGGAGATTCGTTACCGTGCTCGGACCCTTCGTTCGTCGAACCGATTTTTGAGTACCCACACACCGGAATCGACGCTGGCGATCTGCTCTTCGAGGGCTTCTCGACGACGGGAGGCTACGTTTATCGGGGACCCATCGATTTGCTGAACGGACATTATTTCTTCGGGGACTTTGTGTCCAGTCGAATTTACTCTCTGCAGTGGAACGGAAGCGCAGCAACGGAAGTAATTGATTGGACGAGCCAACTATATCCCAATGGTCTAAACGGCCTTCCTTCATTCGGCGAAGATGCGGAGGGCAATTTATACATCGCAGAGTTCAACGGTGACGTCAGTCGAGTGACGGGTCCATCTGACCTGCCGCTGACGGTCGACTCGGTCTCCCTGAACGCCCTTCAAACAGACCCCGCGGATTTGCCGAAAGGTGAACAGCCGACAACTTGGGCGGAACAACGCACGGAGATCCTCGACATCACAATTCAGTTCTCGGACGACGCGATGCCGATTTCCGTCGACGACATTGTTCTCACTAACCTCGGCTTGAACGCCCCGGTCGATGCCGATCAGGTTGTAGAACTGACAGCTGGTCAGTTGACTCAAGATGAGAACTCCCTTTCGATTCAGTTCGCGCCGCACACCTTGGCTGAAGGCGTCTATTCATTGCGACTGCTCGACACAATCTCGGATTTAGCCGGTGGATCGCTGGACGGCGACGGTGACGGAGCAGCAGGTGGGGCGCACTCTTTTGCAGGAAATGCGGTCAACAGATTCTATCGTTTCGCCGCTGACTTCAATGGCGACCTCGGCGTGTCGGTGTTTGACTTCAGCACGTTTAGCTATTGGTTTGGCGAAGACACCACGCGCGCTCCGTTATACGCCGATCTCAATGACGACGATGGAGTCAGCGTATTTGACTTTACTGTGTTCGCCGGCAAGTTCGGCGATTCCGTTGCATTCTCCCCAGCTCTCGATACCACACCTAGGGTCAGAACCAACGTCAACCACTTAGGACCAAATGTCCTCGCCGCAGCCGAAGAAGAATTTCGCAGACCCATCGATTGGTCGCTCGAACCAAGGCGGAAGACCTTCGCCGGCACTCAGCTCATTGCCTTGGAAGAAGCCACCAACGAATCACTAGATGCAATCATCGACGACATCGCCCGACTTTTTGCCGAAATCTGATCGATTCATTGGCAGAAGTGCTCAGTCCAAACATTCAGCTCTTTGGCTGGGTGCACTCATCGAGTGAAACCCAGAGTTATTCGAACTTGGTCAGTACTTTGCGTTCTTTGACTGGGTACCAGCCATTGATCTTTTTGGCCAAACTGGCGACGATTTCGGGGTGATCCGCGGCGAGGTTTTTGTTCTCGGCGGAATCGTCCTTTAGGTTAAATAGCTGAGGTCGCTTTTCGGTTCGTGGATGAGTCGACTTGTAACGATTCACTTCGCCGTCGTAGGTCAGCAACAACTTCCAATCGCCTTCGATACACCATCGGAAGAGCATTGATGCTGCGGGGTTTTTGATATCGGCGATATCGTGGGCGAAGCTTTCACCGAAGATTGCGACACGTTCAATCGCCTTCTCGCTTTGAAGATTTTCGAGCAGATTTAAACCGGGGAGGTTATCCGGAATTTTGGCTTTGGTTGCGGCGAGAATAGTGGGCACGAGGTCGATGCTGCTGACGAGCTCTTTCCGCTCACTAGGTGAGAGTTTGGCTGGCCAAGAGAACATGATTGGAGTGCGGACGCCACCTTCGTAAGGTGTTTGTTTGGATCGAGGAGCGTAGCCACCGGATTTTGGGCTTTGAATCCAACCGTTGTCGGTCACATAAACGATCAATGTATTGTCGCGAACGCCTTTCTTTTCCAAGTGGTCGATCAATTGCCCGCACGTTTCATCAAACCAATCGCACATGGCAAAGTATCGAGCGATTGTCGGAGGTCGTCCTTCCATCTTGTACTTAGCAAGAATGCGCTCGGGTGGGTTGTGCGGCGTGTGAGGCAGGAACGGAGCGTACCACATGAAAAACGGTTTCTTTTCCTGCACTGCCATGTCGACAAAGTTAGTTACAGCCGCCATGCCGTTTCGACCAATGGCTAACCCATCGTCACCGTGTCGTCCTCCCCGCTGCGGAAAACCCCGCGTCATGCCATGCGTGAATCCGCCGCGCTTGAAGTTTCCTTCCCACCACTTGCCGCTTTGATGACTCAAATAGCCGCGTTCGCCAAGCAGTTCCGGCAAAGTCTCAAATCGATCGATATTGGCAATCAACTGTGCTCGTTGCTCTTTGTACAGGTCGGAGTTGGGCTGAGCGTATTTCGGTGACGGGTCGTTCCCAGTCACGCCATGCACCGATGCATAGTGCCCAGTAATCAACGTCATGAGTGACGGTCGACAAAGGGCAGTGGGAACGTAACCGCGACGAAAGACAACACTTTCTTTGGCCAGCTTATCGAGGTTCGGCGACTGGATGTGGGGGTGACCCATGAATCCGTAATCGCCCCACGCTTGGTCGTCCGAGATGATCATTACGACGTTGGGGCGGTCATCTGCGTTGGCGAAAATTGCTGAAACAAGAACGATAGTCAGTGTTGTTAAGTTGCGGATCACGGAAAGTATTTCCTGGGAAGGTTTTTGGTGGGCGAATAAAATGGCTGGCAGTAGATTCATTCTGACTGCCAACCATCATGTCAATGCGAGTTCTGATGCTCTATTTTTTGAGTTCAGCTTTGATTGCGGCAAGAACTTCTTCGCTGGTTGGCTCAGTTCCCGGTTTAAATCGGGCGACTACCTGCCCGTCTTTGCCGACCAAGAACTTCTCGAAGTTCCAGGCCACCTTCCCTTTACCCTTAGGCTTGGTGTCGACGGACGTCAAATACTTGTATAGACCGCAAGCACCTTCGCCGTTGACTTCAACTTTGCTGAACATGTCAAACGTCACGCTGTAATTGGATTTGCAGAATTCGGCGATCTCTTTTTCATCGCCGGGTTCTTGCTTGCCGAATTGATTGCAGGGGAAACCGAGAACAGCGAATGGCTGATCCTTTAGCCCAACTTGCAGCGCCTGGAGACCCTCGTATTGTGGCGTCAGACCGCACTGACTCGCGGTGTTTACGACGAGTAGGACCTTACCTTTATATAGCTTGGCTAGGTCGACTTCTTTGCCACTGATCGACTTCACTTTAAAGTCGAGCGCGGAAGCACTTTTTTTCTCTTCTGCAATTGCCGTTGCTGCAATAACAAATGCACAGAGGAAGGATAATGTTCGCAGTGTAGACATTCGGCGTCTCCGGTAAGAAAAAGTTGGTGTGAGTTTGTGGGCTGTCGTAGATCCCCAAACATTTGGGTGTGGACAGATATTATATACCGATTGGAAAGTGGCTGCACCTATCGGAAAATCGCCGAAAGGATCAGGGACAGGAAGTATTTTCCATCACAGGACTTGGGAGGGATGGGCCCGACCCGCCAAACCACGTCATTGTGCAGGGTCGGCCAGAGCTTTGGCGAGCCCTGCTACTGGCCGGATTCCGCGAGAATTTGACTGTACACCTTGGTCGCGTGATCGTACGTATTGGCAAAGTCCTCGAGCTCATTTTGGGCGATGAACTTACGCTTCTGTTCGCGGCACTTGGCCACACTATCCAAACACCACTGGGCGCTGCGACTACTGACTCGAATAGGTTTATCGCCAACGCTTACGAAAATTGGGTTCGTATGCGACGACGGTAAGATTCGCATGGCGACCCAACTACTGCGATCGATGTTGACGTCGAACTCGACATCCTGGGTTTTCCCATCGGCGACGATCGCCTTCTGTTGAACGGACTCACCATTGACGATCAACTCGACTTTGACTTGCCGACCGTCCATGCGAGCGCGTTCGATATGCCAGTAGGGTTTTTGTGTGTACGGCACATTCCGCAGATCTGGACTTGGAGTTTCAGACAACATTGCGGCAACTCTCGCGGAGACCGAAACCTGGCCGGCGCCTTTCAACTTGACGCGGCACGCTTCACCTAGCGTGGCTTCGTTTATGGTGAAGTCCATCAGATGGCTGCGACCATCGGAAACGTAGGCGTTGCCCTCTCGAATGCCGAGGCACCAACTGTCGTAATCGAGCTTACCTTTTAGTTTCACGTATGATCGGCCAAGTCCGACGCGCTCGCCATAGATACAAGGGAAATCCGTTTCGCCGCTGACCCGGGTCTCAAACCCGCAGTTGAGCGTGTGGTACCACATATTCAATTCCCAAATTGATGGAGTGTCGGCCAGCGACATGAAGTCAACCGCAGGGACCATCTCGCCTTTGTCATCCTCGACAAGATGAGTTACGTCGGCGACGTATTCACATGCGCCGATTCCGTCAAAGGGAGGAATGTTGTAGTTGGGCAATTCGGTACCGGGTACTGAAATCCCCCAGCCAGAATGAGCGGGGCCGCAGACTCCGCCTTGCTTCTTGCCCCACTTTAATGTGTTCAAGCACAGTGTCGGCCAGTGATTCTTTGAATCGCCGCCAGGGGGGATCTGTTTTTTGAGGCGCAGCAGACAAAGGTGACCGCTGCGGTGGGAACCGAATCCAGAAACTTCGACATCGTACCGCAATAGATACGGATACTTCGATACGCTATCGACCTTGCCGGTAAAGAATTGTTTTTGATAATCGAAACATGGACCCCAAGTCAGATTCGCGCCAACTTTCAGGTCTTCCCCCAAACAATGGCGAAACATGTCGGCAGCGTGAACGCCCTCTGTTGGATTCGTGTAGTGAGCACAACCAGCAGCGTGAATGTGATGGTCGCCCGACCACCAACCAAATTTCGCCGGATCGACCCAGCGCTTTAGTTGTACACTCAACGTCGTCGGTCCATCTCCCACTTTCAAACTAGTGCTATACGCCAAATATTCTGGTCCGCGCGATACGGCGACCTCATACTCGCCCTCAGGTAAGTTGATCGATTCTAAATCGTGCCGATAGATCTGTGGATGAAACGCAAAGTCCGGCGCTAAACGTTTCGCCTGCGATGGATAGACTCGACCAAGTCCGTCGCGAAAGACAAATCCAGCCGTTGACGGCTGACCGTTCTCATCCAGCACTCGCAGCTGCACAGAATTTGATTTCTGACAATCAAAAGTAACCAAACAGTCGTTGCGAAAACCAATATCCTGTGTGCCTTGGCCAACATTAAATGAAATCTCTGCAGCCCGCTTACCCGCGTCTCGACTGTAAAGCTGTATGACTCGGTATTCCAACTTGAGGCCACTTAGCGCTGGCGAAAGCGGTCGTTCGTCGAACATCCGCATCTCCAACCACAGATCTCGCAACTTATCTTTTGTGGCGCCGGCAAGTCGTCCCGCATTGGGACTGCTCGCCGCAAGTTTGGCTGTAACGCCTGCCTCATTGTGGACCTTGACTAAGAATTGTCGCCAGCCGTTTTCGTCCAAAATCGGCTTCGCCGGACCCGCTACCACTTTAACTCGAGATTCTGCGTTGATCTGAACGCCGAATAGACAGTAGCGATCGAGCGCTTCTTGAACAAAACGGCGAGCTTCAGATTTTTCCTCGGTCGCCGCGGCTTTCTTTAACAACTCCGTCGCTTCCTTGTCCAACGGTTGCCCCAGAAAGTTAAGCGCTTGCTGCAACCGATTGGCGTGAGCCAATAATGGCTGAACCTCTACGTCATAAATCGTTGGCAGCTTTTTGTCATCGGCAACACCGGACTGCAGGCAATGCGTGAACGTAAAGATCGCGACGACCACATAACAAGCAACACGCGAAAACGACATAGCGTATCCTTTCAGAACGGCGGTTAGCAGATTGTCTAATCAGGAATCTTAACAGTGCCCAATCAAGAATGCACGCGTTTGCTTCGACAGGCGAATATTGACGCTGCATTAGCTTTGGACGCGAAACTAAAGTGCCGAGAACGACACCTATTCGCTGTGCTCGCTCGCCATCTGTGTCTTTAGCAAGCGGACTAACTTCTTGCGAATTTCGACATGTTTCTCAGAACTATACATACATATCGCGGAGATACATCTGAGCGTCGAACTTTTTGTTGGTGGGAACTTTCGGTCCGCGAAAAATCATTGGCGCGTTGACGGTCTGCTCGTACATGTTCTGCTTGCCGCGGAGCCCATGACTTCCCATTGCCAATCCATGATCACTCGTACCACTTCCCACCGCCGCCGCGATACCAACCTTTCGTCGCCTGATATCCGTGATCGTGTGGCGTTGCGTCATTGTGCCATTTTCCGACGTACCAAGTTTGGTATCCGGCGTTCTGCGTCGCCTGTGCCCACTTGGTCAACGCTGGATCTATCGTACCGCCAAAATCAACCACGCCATTTCTGAAGCCGCTGCATCCCGTCATGATCTCAGCGCGGCTTGGTGTACATATTGGATTGCCGCAAACGGCGCGAGTAAAGAAACTACCTTCCCGCGCGAGACGATCAATATTTGGAGTCTCTATTATCTTGTTGCCATACGCGCCAATCGAATCGGCTCTTTGATCGTCCGATACTAAGACGAGAACATTCGGTCGAGCAATTTCGTCGCGCGCCTGTAAATTCCGCCCAGGCGTCAAAGTCGCCATCCAGATTCCGACGAGTAACAGAACGCGAATCGGATATCGAATCATTGAAATAGAGCCAGCTAAATGCGGTTGGCAGAATTCTTAGTGAAGCTAGCATTATTCTCCGCCAGATAAATCGAGCATTCAAGCTTATTCTTGCTCGGGAATTCGAGTGTAGTTCGACGTTGGCAGGGGCAGAGGTGGTAACACAGGGGCAGGGGCAGAGGCAGAGGCAGAGGCAGAAACGCTGGGGCAGAGAAAACTTTCTTTGAACACCAGGTAAGACTTCTGCCCGTCGTACCGTCAAACAATTGCGGGACAAAACTACGACAAACCAAAAACGAAAAAGGAAGAGATCATGGCACGCCTTCAACTTGTAAATCACGAAACCGCGTCGGAAGAAACAAAAGCAGTACTCGACCAAGTCAAGAAGAAGATGGGTGGAGTGCCCAACATCATTGGGACGCTCGCGAACTCACCTGCTGCGGCGAAAGGTTACTTGGCCTTCAGCGCGGCTTTAGCTGCCGGTTCGTTTTCCGCACAAACGCGTGAAGCGATCGCATTGACAGTCGGACAGGCCAACGAGTGCGACTATTGTTTGGCGGCGCACACTCAACTTGGAAAAGGGGCCGGACTAACAGAGGCACAGACGCTCGACGCTCGGCGCAGTACGTCGCAGGACCCGAAAACTGATGCAGTGCTCAAGTTCGCTCGCCGCATCGTCGACGCTCGAGCCAACGTCTCCGACGCCGATGTCGAGGAAGTTCGCACAGCAGGGGTTTCGGACGCGGAAATCGCCGAAATCGTGGGATTGGTGTCACTGAATATCTACACCAATTACTTCAACCACGTCGCGGGCACGGAAGTTGATTTCCCCGCCGCGCCAGAACTCACGAGCTGTTGCTCAACTGCGAATTCAAGCAGTTGCTGCTAATTTTGAAAACCAGCGGGCTGGCGGCGACGTCATCGCCAGCCCGTTTTTAGCTGAACAATTTTGTTAACAGGAACATGTAATTTCAGGAGAAGAGTAATGTCGATCAAAAATATTAGCCAAAACGAATTTGACCAAGTCGTCTTAAAGTCGGACAAACCGGTGCTCGTCGATTTCTGGTCGCCGACTTGCGGGCCTTGCCGAGCGATGAATCCTGTGCTCGACCAACTAGCATTGGACGTCGAGGGCCAAGCGACGGTTGTGAAGGTCAATGTTGATGAAGACCCGCAGTTGGCGATTCGCTATAAAGTATCGGCGATCCCTAACCTGACCGTCTTTTCAGGTGGCGAGCTGATAGCTCAACTACAGGGCACTCAGGGTGTGGAAACCCTTCGAACTGCACTGTTGTCAGCTTAGAAAATCGCTCATTGCAACTTCAATGCGACTAACGGAACTGTAACTCAAGATTGTGTTGTAAACGCACGATGCTCGACAATCTTCACTCGCGATTGCAAGGCGATGCCGCTTCTCGGGAAGCGGCAGTTGCCGAGCTGCGCGAAGTTTTGCTGCGTGGTCTTCGCCGTGCATTCATCCCACGCGGAAAAGACGACGCGTTCTGCGAAGACGTCACTCAAGACGCCTTGTTGCAGATCATCGACAAGATCGAGCAATTCCAAGGACGGAGCAAGTTCACAACTTGGGCAATCGCGATCGCCGTGCGACTTGGCGTTAGCGAGCTCCGCCGCAAACACTACAAAGATGTCTCCATCAACACCAACGCGGATGAAGGCATGCGAGTTGATTTGCCAACCCTGTCCGCGACGGAAAACGAGTTGGTTGACGATCAATCTTCTATCCTCACTAAGCTGAAGACACTCATCGACGCGAATTTGACCGACAAACAACGAAGCGTCGTGAATATGGTGTTGCAGGGACTGCCAATCGAGGAAATAGCTTGTCGAATGGAAAGTAACCGGAACGCCATTTACAAAGTGTTTCACGACGCTCGGAAGCGGCTGAAGGCAGGGTTCGAAGAAGCGGGTTACCAAGCCACCGATATTGCGGCGGCGTTCGATTCGTAGGATAACATTGACATGTCACTAACACGCGAGCAAATCGAAACTCTCATTAAACTGGTCTGTGCGACCGAGGACGATTGCCTCGATTGCGACCAGTGCTGCGACTACATTGCCGCTTTCGCCGAATCAAAACTCGCAGGCAAGTCTATTCCCGAGGCACTCAAGATCGTAGAAGTTCATATCGAACAGTGCCCCTGTTGCGCCGACGAACTGAGTTTACTGCTCGAAGCGTTGAAGGCCGAAGACGGGAACTTAGCTGAGTAGTATCGCCGACGCCATGACGGACACAAAAAAAGAGGCCTGAAGGGTCGGCCCTATGTCAGTCTACGTCAGCCTGGCACAATGCCGGCACAATGCCCTAGGAATGAGTTAACTCACGACTTCTCATTCTGTTCGGCGCTTTTGAAAAGCGTGAACAAATACCACAGCGCTGGCAGCAACAGTACGGCACCGGTCGTGATTACGGCCAGCATCATCCACAAGACGTTATCGGGCGCCGCAACTTTCTGACTGATGATGGCGGGTGGGATGATCGCGGGGTATTGCGAGATACCCCAACCCCACAGAACGGCTGCAACAGCTCCCCCCGCCGCAAAAACAGCTCGACGGAAATCGTGTCGCCAAACGTCGACCAACGAACCAATACCGGCGAGGATTGAAATGATGACTAGTGGCCAACCGCGGCGGATAAAGCCAGCCGCTAAAGTTGGAGCTTCGACCCACACAATGGCTAAACCGGCGAACGACAATACGCCCATCCACAATCCCGTCGACAGCGATCTTTGTCTCCAAAGTTTTTGTAGTTCCTTGTCGCGGACCATTTGCGCTTCGCGGGCCAAATAGACGGCGGCCAAGTAGGCGCACATTCCTATCGAATAGAAGCCCGTGAAAATTGCCAGCGAGGAGAGCCAACCCGTAACAAAGCTTCCCTCAAATCCGCCGGTGTCCGTGAGGGCCAGTTTCCCTGACGCCACGGCACCGGCGCAGGCGCCGAGAAAGAATGGAGCGGACGTCGATGCGACTGCGAAAACGGCTTCCCATGTCGTGCGTTCGTTGGCATCCCCAGCTCCGTAAGAACGAAAGACATAACTCGCTCCGCGGAACACGATTCCGCACAACGCGATTAACAATGGAATCCACAGCGCCCGTCCTAGCGCCGCGAAGGCAAGCGGAAAGCCGTTCATAAGAATCATCAGAACGAATATCAACCAAACGTGGTTGGCCTCCCAGACGGGACCAATAGCGCGGTAGATATGACGACGCTCCTTTGACGTCGACTGCAAAGCCGTCGTGAATTCCCAAACACCGGCTCCGAAATCCGCGCCACCAAGTACTGCGTAGAAGGTCAATGCGGTGAGCATCACGACCAGCAGGAAATCACTCGGACCCACGGTCAACCTCCTTGGCAGATTCGGTCGCTACGGTTTCAATCGGAACGCTCGCAAACCGCCGTAACACCACTATTGTCGCAATTCCGATAACCGCATAAATGGACATCGTGGCAATAAAGACATTCCAGATCCCCGGTGCATCGGTGACAGCATCTCTAGTGCGCATATACCCGTAAACGATCCATGGCTGTCGGCCAACTTCGGTGACTACCCAGCCAGCTTCGAGAGCAACGACGGACAATGGCCCCAGCGCGATGACAGCCCAGAAGAATAATTTCGCTGTTGGCAAGGCGCGCTTGCGAAGAAGCTCAATGCCAGCCCAACCTGCAACCGCCATCATCATTGTGCCGATTCCAATCATGATCTGAAATGCCACATGAACCACGGCAACCGGTGGCGTTTCGTCGTCGGGAAAATCGTTGAGACCTTTAACTTCCGCATTAAATTCACCGTACGCTAAAAATGACAGCGCGTATGGTAACTCGACAGAGTAGCGGGTTGTTCGCGCTTCTTCGTCGGGAATTCCGCCGATTCGCAACGGAGCGCCTTTCTCGGTTTCAAACTGACCCTCCATTGCGGCGAGTTTAATCGGCTGCGTTTGCGCTACGACTTTCGCCGCCCAGTCACCTACTACCATCTGCACTGGAACCAACGGCAGGGCTAAAAGCAGAGCGAGAGTAAATCCGCGACGATCGTATATCGAACTTGGATTCTTCAGCAAACGAGTTGCATAGAATGCAGCGACGACGAAGCCGGTGACGAGGTATGCGGCGACCAGCATGTGCGTCACCTGAGCGCCCGTGGCCGCGTTGAACATCGCACCAATTGGATCGATATCGACGGGTTTTCCGTCGACCATCCGAAAGCCTTGCGGAGAGTTCATCCACGAGTTGGCCATCGTTACAAAGAAAGCGGAAAAGAATCCCGACACCGCAATCGGCACGCCAGTCCACCAATGCACTTTTGGCGGCAGCCGATCCCAGCCGTACAGGTAAATTCCCGCAAAAATCGCTTCGAGAAAGAATGCGAATCCTTCCATCGTAAACGGCATCCCAATGACCGCTCCGAAAGTCCCCATGAAGTTGGGCCACAGCAAACCGAGCTCGAACGAAAGTACCGTCCCCGATACGGCTCCGACCGCAAACAAGACGGCGAAGGCTTTGGACCAGCGAGTTGCAAGAGTTTTCCAGAGGGCATCACCCGTACGGAGGTACATCCATTCCGCGGCCAACATCAGCACTGGCAAACCCACTCCAAGACAGGCGAGAATGATGTGAAAACCCAGCGTAAATGCCATCTGCAATCGCGCGGGCAGGAGATTTTCAGCAATTGTAGCGAGCAGTATGTCCATGACCCTTTCTATCCTTGGAGGCAATTTGGTCAACCGCAAAAACAAATCTCTTACTGGCCGATACAAATCAGCTCGCGAATCGTGTGTGCGTACAGCTTTCCATCGGAATAACTGAGGCTCGCTCGGGTCCACGACTTCCCAGCGGGACCAAGGTCGTTGATCGAGACGATCGCTTCTTCATTTAGCTGCTCGGCATTCCAGCGAATGACGAAGACCGTCCCACTCATGATCGGAACGTAAAGGTGCTCGCCTACAGCAGTAGGAATCGACGCGGCGTAATGTCCCCAACCAATGCCGCGGGAACGCTTATCTCCCATCACAACGAAACCGCGCGAGTTCTTGACCTCGTTCAGGAAATTGGCGTGGTAGCTGAGATTGTTCCCTTTCTTCAATGCGTCGGATCTATCAGCAATCTCATCTTTACTCCACAGCATCGAATCTTCTTTGGCCGACTTGCCGGGTACAAATTGAAGTGGCAACTGTAGCATTTCCACTCGGCCAGTTTCGATGTGAACGCGTCCCAAAAACGGTTGGGTGTAACTACGGAAGTAGTGGTAATCGCCCACCATCACGTTGCTCTGTTGGATGATCGACCGCGGCTTCTTTCCGGGCAAGGTAACTGGCTCCACTGCAAAGCCGTCGCCTTTGCGAAGACAAGTCGGCACGTCGGTCACGAACGAAACTCGTTTTTCAATCGTTCCTTTGTGCATGTCGACCCACAGGTGTTCGCCTTTGTGAAAGACGAGTGCCCGATTTGCGCGGGCGTTCATCGTCATCGTGCTCATGAAATCGTCGAGCGGCAGCGTCCATTTGGTACTGCCGTTCGATGCGTCGATCATCGAGATTCCATCTGGTTTCTCTGGAGGTGAGTGACCACCGCCCCGCCCGACCAAAATCACGGGCTTGCCGTCCAACTGGTGCGCTACTGGAACGCTCCCCATACCGACACCACACTTGCTCAGCCAGCGCCGTTTCCCCGAGGTGATTTCAATCGCTTCTAGCTGAGTCCATTGGTCGAGTGGCGCGTGCTTGTGATTGTGACCGAAATGGCCATTTTCAGGCATGTAACTCTGCAGAATGTAGACGATTGCCCCATCGAGCAGGAACGGCTGAGCGCGGCCAACTGCCATCGATTCCTTGGACCAAAGCTGCTTTCCGTCGAGGTCAAAACAAGCGATTGTGCCCGACGCGTTAAAGAAGCAAACATGATTTCCGTCCGTGACAGGTGGCGGAGACGAACTATCGCTGAAGCAACCCGATAGACGCAGCGGATACTTGGCCGCGATCTTACGTTGCCAAATCACTTCGCCATCGGATGCTTTACAACACCAAGCAACCACGTCCTGTCCAAGCTCCGCATCGGCTTGCACGGGTTTCAGCGTCGTGAAGAAAATCCGATCTCCCCAAATCGTCACCGTGCTCTGACCCGTCTCGGGTAGAGTTTTGACCCAACGCACGTTTTCACCTCGCGCGACACTCCACTTCGTCGCCGCCGCTTGGTCTTGCACCACGTAATTCCCATTCGGCCCGTTTCCCTGTGGCCAGTTTGCCTGTGGCCCGTTTGCCTGTGGCCCGTTTGCCTGTGGCCCGTTGTCCTGTGGCCAGTTTGCCTGTGGCCCGTTTCCCTGTGGCCAGTTTGCCTGTGGCCCGTTTCCCTGTGACCCGTTTCCCTGTGGCCCGTTGTCCGCAGCCTGAAGAAGACACATTGGAGCAAGAACTGAAATTACTACCAAGTGCGCTAAGAAACGACGCATCGTTAAGATCCTTTTGGTAATGAACTAGGCGAGTAGGTTCCGCGCATTCGACAACTTCAAATCGGCAGCGATGTTGGGAAACCGAGAAGTAGCATTACTTCGCGCCTTTGATCAGTTTGATCGACTCGTCGGCGAATCGTTTGCCGAGTTCAGCATAACCTTCTTTGTTGTAGTGCAAACCATTCTTTTCGCCGTTTAGGTCATCGGTTTCGACCCACGCTCCTCGTTTGTCGTCTGCGGCGACCTTCACCTGGGCGTCGCGAACGATTGTCCAGTGGGAATAACTCTTGTTGTCGTTGTCAAAGTCGCTCAACCGACCGATGACGAAGTTAATATCTTCGCGACCGAGGTCTGACTGAAGTTGGTCGATCAATCCACGAAGGCTCGCCCCGTAAACATTGCCGTGCTTTTCTTTAGCATCGCGCTCGCCCTGCATC
>JBLHLE010000048.1:0-14682 GCA_047620805.1 Pirellulaceae bacterium | reverse complement strand
CAGCCTCCGACAAATCGAGAATCGATAGTCGGCGGTGCAACAGCATTACTTCCGCGGCTTGGTACGGTTGACTTTCGCGACCATATATCGCCACCCGGTTACGACTGCACATCCAGCCATAATCATCGGGCCCGCGGTGGCTGAGACGTCGGCTCATGGCGCGGCCAATCTCTCCCAACTGAGTGGGTTCATCCGCTATAAGTCCTGCTATTCCGCACATAAACTTTTTATCCGATAGTTGGAACTA
Organism: Pirellulaceae bacterium; assembly: GCA_047620805.1. Classification (GTDB taxonomy): domain Bacteria; phylum Planctomycetota; class Planctomycetia; order Pirellulales; family Pirellulaceae; genus JBLHLE01. The sequence goes on along the minus strand of JBLHLE010000048.1, from coordinate 14,435 downwards.
GCCAAGCGCTGTCGGTTTCTTTTCGTCGGTCTATTTTCTACGAGTAACTCGCGGCGGCGTTGACCGCACCAGCTTGCTCTATACTTTTGCAATCCGTGCGACTCAGGTCCGTCTGGCTCACATTCGCGGCCGCTCGCCCAAAAAACGGCCACGGCTCTAAGTTGAGAACTCGATACGTTTCTTCCGCAATCCTGGAAACCGAGGACCCCGGATGACTCACCAACGAATCCGCGAATTCCGCTCGCCGCCAACTCGCGGTAATGTCTTCGTTGAACGCTTTGCAAATCGACGCTTCCAGTTGCGCCATATCTCCGCACGTCTCGACGAGTTTTGAAAGGTGTACGATGGGAGACCCCGGAGTGAATTGAGCTACGTCGAACGGAACCATCACCATTGGGCGATTCATCAACGAGGCATACAAACCGAGCGAAGTATAGTCGGCTACGAAAAGGTCGGCCGCGATAACGTAGTCTTGCCAATCAATCCCAGAGACCAACGTCACACCCAGTTCTTCACATCGCCTCAATGCCGACAACCACGATCTATCTGATTCGATCTTGCGAGTCCAGTTATTGGGATGGATCGAAAGCACCAAACGGTACGTCTCCGATAATGCCGCCGCTTCTTCAAAGAAACGAGAGCCATGCTTCTGAATAAGGCTATCAGGTCCCCAACTCGACATTAACATGACAACCCGTTCGTCCGCTCCCAATTGCAATTGCTCGCGTATTTGCGAACGACTGGGCTGCCGGAGGATTAGTTCATCGGCAAGAATGTCGCCGGTTACCGCAACGCGACTCATCAACGAGGGGTTTATGTCTCGCACGCACTGCCGCTCAAGTTCTCCGGCTGCAAACATCCGGGTGAACATCGGACTACCGTCGGCGCTGACTGCGCGACGACCGTAAACGTAATTGATGTCTCCGAAGCGACGCCCCGCAAACATTCCATGAGTCACGAATACCTTTGGAATACTGGGGTGAAACATAACCGCTGGGTAGTGATCGGCGAACACAACCAAGTCCCACCATTTCGTCAAAGCGTGAACGAAGGGGATGTGAGGAATGTTGAATGATTGCTGGTCGTCGAAGTCATCCACTTCCGACTCGCGATCGACAAACGGTGCCCGAGTGACGACTAATTCCACGCGTGGATCGTCTTTGAGAATTTCGGCTACGTGTTTGACGTACCGAGCCGTCAGCTTGTTGTAATAGACTAATAATACTCGTCGTCGTTCGCCTCGTCGCCCACCAGCGCCGCGCGCAGGCGGAGTGATCGCCCACCAAAGTGGCCGTGCGAACATCTGGGCTAGGGGGTACAACGATTTCAACATTCTTCGATACAATCCGCGGAGACATGGGTCGATGAAACTTGCCGAACAGGTATGACAACCGGACCGGATTCAAGGACGGCCTTTGGCACCAGTAGCAGCGAGATAGTTGCCCAAGACATGCCGAAACCCCGGTAAAATGCTCGGGCAAATCCAAACGGAATGTAACCGGCATAACGCATCTTCCGCATCCGGACGACAATACGGACCGTCATGGGGATCTGAGCAATCAACAAGCAAGCAGCCATTGCCGCTGGGAAACTCCACCAGCTAGTGAGCAATAACGGGAGCATTGCGACCAACAACATCGCCATTGGCGGTTGAACTAAGTCGAGCAAACTGCAGTACGAATCGCCCGAGACTCGACTGCTATGTCGCACGTATAGCGGCACTCGCCAGTAACCGTGACGACACTGTACTCGCATGTAGTTGGACAGATTGGTGGGGTGAAAATGGCCGACTCGCGAGCTGGGTTCAAACTTGAGACGCAATCCTGTTTCCGCTACCCGATACGCCAACTCCAAGTCTTCTGCTCCGGCAGACCCTCGGCCGTTGACCATTTTCTGTTCGTCGAATCCGCCGACCTGTCGCAGAATGTCGCGACGATACAGAACGTTAAACGACGACAGCATATCGACATCAGTTGACATTCTTCTATGTCGCTGAATAATCTCATGATGGATCAAGCAGGCAACTAATGAGTCTTCTCTCATGTTGCCGTAACTGCCGCCGACCGCTGCGACATCGTCTTCCAAGTGCTGCAACAATAGTTGCAGTGCATCTTCTTCTGTCACGCAGTCCGCGTCGATAAACCACACCAGTGGCGTCTTTGCCGCCCGCCAGCCAACATTTCGCGCTGAACCGGGGCCCTTCCCGTGTCCTCGCAAGTAACGAACGGGATATCGATTCACTATCTGTTTCGAATCATCCGTCGATCCGTCGTCGACGAAGATAATCTCTTCAAGGCCGTCCTGCCCGAGTAGCTTAATCGCAGCGTCAAGACACATCGGGAGCGTATTAGATGCGTTGCGACCCGGTATGACTAGCGTCACCCGTTGTCGCTCACCTTGTCGCTCACCTTGCTGTTCCGCGTTGCTGGTCATTGAATTCTCTGACTAAAAATCAATCGTTTAAGATCGCGACAGGAAAGTTGAACAACCTTCCCGATTCTTTCAGAGTAATTACCTGGATGTTTTAGGGAATTAACGCAAAGCGTAATGCGTTCAAAATCTCTAACAACGCGTGCACATCAACACGATAGTGTCAAATTGTTGAAACAAGGCGTTTATGAAGGATTTAGGGGTCGTACCGATCCGATGAATTATCAAGCGCCTGAATCGTCAGTTCCCTGGATTGTCTTGTTGGGAGCTAAGAGTCTGGCGAGAGAATCCTCCGCAGATGCGAGGTCGGGCTGAAATCTCAGAACTTCGCGAAACGTCGTAATGGCGGCCACGTTATCGCCAAGCGCCTCCTGTGCAGCGCCGAGATGCAACAGCGCTGGAATGAACCGGGGATTCAATCGCAAGGACTCCCGAAATTGGACAATGGCTTTCTCAAAATCCTGCTGGCGCGCTAAGAAAATCCCGAATTGATCGTATAGCACGACGTCTCTGTGATTCTCTGCTAGAGCCCGCTTATAGCAACGCTCGGCTTCAGGACGACGATCTAACTCGACCAGAATTGTCGCCATGATAAGTCGCGAATTGTGGTGGCTTGGCTGAATTTCGAGAGTCCGCTGATACTGCGCGATGGCTTCTTGGCGTTTACCGGTTTTGTACAACAGACTGGCTTTATTGAAACTGGCGTTGGCGTCGAGTGGATCGATGCCAAGTGTCGCACCGTATTGGTCGATCGCTTCCTCCAATCGCCTCATTTTCCCATAGACACCAGCTAGGTTGTAACTTGCATCGCGGAATTGCGGATCGATTGCCAGCGTTTTCTGATAGTGCTCCACCGCTTCCGCAAAACGCTTTTGCATCTCGTACAGTAGCGACAGATTGTACATCGCATCGGCGAAACTTGGCCGCGACGCCAATGCCAAATTGTAGTGCTGAATTGCCCGCTCTACTTCACCTTGACCCGCAAAAATCAGACCGAGATTGTAGTGCGACTTCGCGTGCTTGGAGTCGAGTTCGATCGCTCGCTGATACTGCTGCACCGATTCGTCAAGTCTCTTGCAGTTTCCCAAAGCGACTCCGAGATTGTAATACGCTCGTGAGTTCTCCGGTCTCGCGGCGATCACTGATCGCCACATCGACATCTCGCTCTGGTAGTCATTGTTACGCAATACCGCTCGACCGCCAAGTAACACCGCCGCCACCAACGAAATTGAGACAACAATTCGAACCTGCAGATCGGGTCGCCTGCAAGTCCGGAAAACGACCGCAGAAACTCCGCAAACGAATAGCGCAACCAAAGCTGCGAGCGGCAAATACATACGGTGTTCAAACGCGAGATCGGTGATTGGTATGAAACTGGACGTCGGTGCCAGGACCAAAAAGAACGACATCGCAACGAAACCAATCCGCGGCCGATAGACGAGCAATCCCAAACTTGTTACCAGCGCAACCACAATTATGCTGCCACAGGTGAGATAAATAGCAGGCGAATCCTGAATGGGCCAGCGATAGTCGAGACACAATTCAGCGGGCCAAACGGCAAGCGATACGTAGTGCAGAATTACCTCCGCCTGCGTGCGAAGATATGCCCAACTTGACACGCCTGACGAACTTCCAATCGACGAAGTCGAATGGGGGTCGAGCGTGTTACGCATCGACCACAATAGTAACAACACTACGGGCACCATCGACACATAGACGAGCCAACGAATCCTCAGCACGTCCTTCCAATTGCGGCTGAGAAAACAATAGTCGAAGAGCATCAAGACAAGTGGAGCACTAATAATGACACTCTTAAAGCCGATCCCCACAATAAAGGCGGCCACGATTCCTCCATTCCACAAAGCGGACCGTTTCGAATCAACAGAGCGTAATAAGCAGTACAGGCAAAGAAGGAAACACAGCGCCATCATCGACTCACTACGCTGAATAATGTAGGTAACTGCTTGCGTTTGGAGTGGATGAACTAACCAAATCAACGCCATCGAACCAGCGATCCACGAAGCGTGGACACGCCATGGACTGTCTTCCGAATTCCGTCTCAGCAATCGGCGAGCAAGGTCAAACAAGATCAAGCCGGACAGGCAATGAGCTGCGACGTTCACGACGTGATAACTCCACGTCTGCATTCCACTCATCGCATAATTCATCGCCAAGGTGACCATTAAAGATGGGCGGCGAGTTTCCGTAAGTATGGGAGTAACTGGCCACAGCGAGTGAATTATCTCGCGATCGCGGACGTTCTTGTGGTCGTCGAACAACATGACTCCCGAAACGCTATTAGCGAATACAATCGTTGTGACGACGATCAGCAGCGTCGCGATGCGGCGATCCACGGCAGTCAATTTGTCACCCGTCAATTTGTCACCCGTCGGTTTGTCACCCGTCGGTATGTCACCCGTCGGTTTGTCACCCGTCGGTATGTCACCCGTCGGTATGTCGGCGGTCATTTTGTCGTCTGCTTGGTTCATTGTCTTTGTCTCACTGAGGCGTCAGTTAGAGGATCTCAAGAACTGGCGAGGCCAGCCGATATGGCTGACGTTTTTCATAGAACAGAAGTTGAGTTCTCAACAGTTCAGCGGCCGCTGTCTTACCTGCATCCGCTGCTTTCTGCTCGGCATCTCGAGCGATCCGAACAGCCGTCGCATAGTCACCTAACTCGGCGTAGGCTTCAGCCAACACTGTCAGGCTGCGAACGCCGTTGTAGCCCGGGCGACTCGCGACGTGCTTGGCAAGCTGGAGAGCCTTCTCGCCGTCGCGTAGTTGCTGATCCTCGGCAGTAGCCAATAGATGAGCGAGCAACCTCGCCGCCGGAAGTAAATCGGGTTGTAGCCGACGGGCGGTTCGCAACGACTCGACCGCCAGCGCATAATCGTTTGACTGATAATGAATAATTCCACGATGCCAGTGTGCTGCCCAGTAGTTTGCTTCGCAGGCAATCGAACGATCGTAATGCTCCGCTGCTTTTGCAAGTTCTCCACGGCGGGCGTAATGATTTCCAAAGTTGTCGTGAAATTCCGGGTCGTTTGGACGCAGTTTTAGGGACCGAAAGTAATACTTCTCCGCGTTCCGAAAGTCACCCAGTTCGGAGTATAGGTGAGCCAAATTGCCATTGGCGTTGGGGTGCTCTGGCTTGAATTTCAACGTCAACTTGTAATAACTCTTGGCCTGCTCATAGTCTCTTTGTCTGTGATAGAGCCCAGCTAAGTTGAAACTCGCTCGCGGGTCGCGCGGTCGCAGTTCAAGCGATCGCCTAAACTCTTCGATCGCTCGATTTGGGTGGTTATACTTATCGAGTTGCAGGCCCAAATTGTAGTGAGCCCGGGCGTTGTGCGGCGCTTTGGCAACCACGTCCTGCCACATCACCAAACGGTTACCGTAGACTCCGTTTCTGTCGATCGTCAATGCGATGAGCAATGTGGCGATGGCGATGGGCACCACCAATCTCACTCGATCTCGCATCGCTTCCAACTGAATTCGGTCGGTCAGTTCGATAAATGCGACGCCCAAGAGCGTGACCACACACGCCAATGCCAAATACATTCGATGCTCGAATGCCAAATCGCTAATTGGAAAAAAGCTGGAGGTCGGTGCCAGGACGAGGAAGAACGAAATAGCGGGCCAACCCAGCGCAGGACGTTTCACATATAACCAGAGGGTCGATATCAATAACGCGAGAATTATAAATCCTGGCACAACAATGCCTAGCGTTGACTCGGTTACCTGCCAAGCGTAGTCCATGCAAAGTGTCGTTGGCCACACACTGAGCTGCAGGTAGTGAAGCAGCACACCCGCTTGACTCGAAAGGTATTCCCACGGCGTCACGGCTTGGTGCGCAAAACCAACTCTCCGATCTGCAACAGGCTTCGCCGTCTCTAGAACTCGCCACCCCAACCATAAAACTGCTGGCGCCATAGCAATTGCCAGGGCCCACCGCTTCCGCAACACCTCGCGGAACGACTTGGAAAGATAAGCGCGATCATACAGCACGGCGACCAAAGGCGCCGACACAATCACTTCTTTGAAACCTAGACCGGCATAAAATGCGATAGCGGCGCCCGCAACCCACAAGTGTCTCCAACGAGAATCTTCACTTCTCAAAATGCAATACAGCATTGCCAAATAGCAACAAGACATCGCCGACTCACTGCGCTGTACGATGTACGTAACGCTTTCGGTCTGAAGAGGATGAACGAGCCAGATGAGTGCTACGAAGAACCCAAGCCAGTCCGCCGAATCTCGCCAGCTCTCGCTTCCGTGGCGGCGAACCGTCGCAGTCACCAGCCGCATCAAAATCGCGCCGCTCGCGATGTGAATTGCAAGATTGGTGAAGTGGTAGCTCCAAACCTCCAACTCACTAATCGAGTAGTTTAGAGCCAAAGAGAGAAAGAGCAGCGGACGCCTCGACGACGTAAAAAAATCGCTTAACGGCCAAAGCGAATGAACGATATCTTTGTTGTGCACACATTTGAAATCGTCAAACATGAATGGCGCGGTGAGACTGTTGTGATATGCAGCGAACCCAGCCACAATCAAAACGAGGGTAAACCCCCATCGGACCCGCTGCTGCCGTCTGTTTGGTGAACCAATCATCGCTGTCCCTAATACTGCTCTGTGCGCACACTGGTCAATAAAAACGCGGGCGCGCACATTCCTCGCTAGACTTTTCAGACTAAATGGGACATAAACTTTTACAAGCGACCAACGGCTGGGTGGGTCAAGGTAGTCATTGGGAATGGTCGGGTTGTGCGGACTGTATCAATAAAGACAATGATTAGCTGCAATTCGCTGCTGAGAACCGGGCCGTGAGAACCGGGCCAGGTAACCACAGCCAGGTAACCACAGCCAGGTAACCACAGCCAGGTAACGAAGATCCCCTGAATCAGACAACTACGAATAAGAGCTTTATGGATACGCCCACCTCACCCGAAATAGCCGGGCTGCTCACAGTCATGCAACGCGAATCTGTGCTTTTAGCTCCCTATGCTATGCACACACGCGATTCCCGCGGACGTAAATTCCCCGAGTCCGAGCACCCCTATCGGGGAATTTACCAACGCGACCGGGATCGAATCATCCATAGCTCGGCCTTTCGTAGACTGAGCGGCAAGATGCAGGTCTTCACCGGTGAGATGGGCGACTACCATCGCACTCGGCTCACTCACACACAGGAAGTTGCTTCAATCGCTCGCACGATTGGTCGAGCGTTGCGATTGAATGAGGACTTAATTGAAGCATTGGCATTGTTCCACGATATTGGCCACCCACCCTTTGGGCACGCCGGCGAAGATGTATTGAACGAATGCCTGGCTGATCATGGTGGGTTTTCGCACAATCGTTATGCACTGACTTTGGCTGAAGAGCTGGAAATTCGATATTCGCAGCACCGTGGACTGAATTTGTCCCATGAGATTCTGGACGGTCAGGCCGATCGAGTAGACAAACAGGCAGAGGATCGCAAACCGATGCTCGAAGTCCAACTTGTCGATGCCGCCGATAGCGTGACCTACGATGCACACGACGTAGACGATGCAGTAAAACTCGGTTTGGTGACCCTTGATGATCTCGCGGAAACACAATTGATTCGCGAAGTAATTAATCGCGTCAAACGACGATGGACGGACCTGAACGACGACCTTTTGAGAAAGGCTGTTGTGAAGGATATGATCGACATGCAAGTTGGCAACCTCTTGCAACACTGCGGCAAACACCTCATGAATGCGGAGTTCGAGAGCGCTGAAGCGGCCCGCAGAAGCGATTTCCGAGTCGGCCCAGATCCCGAACTGACCGAAGCCAAAAGCGAGTTGGAACGCTTCCTCTACTCGCGGGTCTATCGGCATCCGCAGATCGTTAAAGTTCGGAATGTCGCACAGGCGCAATTGCGAGAAGCTTTCGACGGTTTCATGGAAAAGCCACATCTGCTACCGCGGCACTACCAAAGCCGGGCAGAGGAAATTGGACTGCATCGTACCGTTGGCGATTATCTCGCAGGAATGACCGACCGGTACTTCCGCCAGCAACACGAATGCCTATTTTCAGAATAACCCGCAAGACCATCGCGCTGATCGATAACATTTAGCAGTTGGTGTTCTCCTGGGGGGTAGTTTTGGGCCCTTGCGGTGATAAAATAAGTTGTTGTGCGGTGGGCACTTTGATCATCCACGCCCCATTTCCGCGACAAAATGCATACCGTATTTATCATTCCTACATGACGTAAGTCGACACCTGTATGGCTCTATTAATTCTTCGCGCCGTATTCCTAATGGTCGCTGCTGGCATATCAACCATTGTCGTAAGAACACCCGGCGCCGACGGTCCCTGGTGGCAACCATTTGCGCTATTCTTCGGCATTATGGGGCTCGCTGTCGCCACGATATTAATCGACTTTCTCGTTCCACAGAAACAGATCGACACGATTAGCGCAATTTACTTCGGGCTCGTAGTGGGCGTTCTATTGACCTACGTCGTGACTCTCGCAATTACACCTGTCTTTAATGACCCCGATTCGCCGATGGCTGTCAATATTCGGTTGGTGCTTGGTCTGATGCTGTGCTACACCTGCATCAGTTTGTTAATACAAACGAAAGATGATTTCCGCTTCATCATTCCTTACATCGAATTCGCGAAGGAAGTGAAAGGTTTAAAGCCCTACGTTTTGGACACGAGCGTCGTAATTGACGGTCGAATTGCAGATCTCGTCGAAACCAACGTGCTAGACAACCAGCTCATTATGCCTCGATTCGTCTTGGCCGAGTTACAGGGGATCGCCGATAGCAGCGACAAGCTGCGCCGTTCACGCGGCCGCCGAGGTCTCGATATTTTGAATCGCCTCCGCAGTAACGATGATGTGGATCTGGAAATCTACGATCGCGAATTGCCAGAAATGGCTGGACAACCAGTGGACATGAAACTGGTTCTGCTGGCAAAACATCTGGAAGGCAAAGTCGTTACCGGCGATTACAATCTGAACAAAGTAGCCAAGATCCACAACGTACCTGTGATCAACCTGAACGACATCGCCAACTCGCTGAAGCCAGTGTTCCTGCCAGGCGAACAACTGGACGTGAAAATCGTTAAAGCAGGTGAAGAGGCAGGGCAGGGCGTAGGGTATTTGGACGACGGCACCATGATCGTCGTCGAGGGCGGTCGCGATCATATCTCCACTGTCGTTCGCATTGCCGTAACAAGCGTATTGCAAACCAGCGCGGGCCGCATGATCTTTGGCAAATACCACTCGAACACGTAATTGCCCGCCAGACACGTAATTGCCCGCCAGACACGTAATTGCCCGCCAGACACGTAATTGCGCTGACTCGAATTCAGTCTGGCGCGCGTGCCTATGCTCCTTTCGGCTTCGCCGCCTTCGCCGCCAGCTGTTTCATTTCGTTGGCGTCAGCGATGCGGCGTTTCGCCATGTCAGTATATTCCGCAACGCAATCAATGCCGATGTAATGCCTGTTGAGTCGTTGGGCGACGAGCGCCGTGGTTCCGCTACCGAGGAAGGGATCGAGCACTACTCCACCTTCGGGACTTGCGGCAAGGATTGTAGTTTCGACGAGCGTTTCGGGAAACACGGCGAAGTGAGCCTCGCGAAATTTGCCTAACGCCACCGACCACACGGTCCGCTTATTCCTGCCCTTGGGATGAAAAGCTTGATCCCAGCGTCCATCGTGCAGGTTGTTATCACCGGAGTTCTTACCTTCTTCCGGTGTGCCGTCGCGTTTAAAGAAATGATTGCGACCGCCCTTCATTTTGCTTTTCTCTGAGAACGTCACATGCGGCTCCCGAATAGCGTCGGCGTCGTAGTAGTAGTCCTTACTTTTGGCGAAAAAGAAGATGTACTCGTGATCGGTGGTCGGTCGCGTTTTTACTGCCGATGGCATGGCATTCGGCTTATGCCAGATGATGTCGCTTCGCAGAATCCAACCGTCATCCTGAAGCGCCAAGGCAACTCGCCAGGGCATTCCAAGTTGTTGGTTTTTCAGATATTTGTCGCCAATTACGAGCCACAGCGAACCGGAGTCCTTGAGGACTCGCCTACTTCCCCGAAAACTTTCCGCAGTTCTTCGACGTAAAGTTGTGGCGTTTTTTCTTGCCCGATCTGCTTCTCGTCCGGATACTCGCGTTGCTTATAGTAAGGCGGACTAGTGACGATCATGTCGACACATTGATCGGGAAGGCGGCGAAGTTGCTCGTGGGCAGGTCCGCAAAGGATCGTATCGAGATACGAGGAGACGGAAGTATCCATTCGTCAAGTCGCTCCATTAGTAAGATTGTTTCACACTTGTCTGAACCGCATTGTAAGAGAAATCGCTGCCAGGATCGTCACTTGCCGCTCGAAAATACGAAACGGCGCGACTCAAAAAGGCTACCGCAAGCTACATTCGGTCGATCACACTTATGCCGAGTAGCTCCAAGCCCTTTCGAATCACTTTGGCGGTAAGGTCGCACAGAGCGAGTCGGCTTTTCTGAAGATCACCTTCGGATTTGAGAACTGGACAGGATTGGAAAAACTTGGCATATTTCTGCGACAGCGAGAACAGGTAACTCGACAACATGTGGGGGCGATAGTCCACTAAAACGTCGTTGATCGCATCGCCGAATTTTAGCAGTTCAAGAACTAACGCACGCTCTTCGAGCGAGTCGACAACTACTACCACGTTCTCTTGTCGTAGTGCATCGATGTCTATTTCACCTTTGGCGAAAATACTTTGCACTCGAGCAAACGAATACTGCATGTAAGTGGCTGTATTTCCCTGCGTCGCCACCATTTGCTCAAGATCGAACACGTAATCGCTCTCTCGATTCAGGGAAAGATCCGCGTATTTGATCGCTGCATGTCCAACCACATTGGAAATATGTCTGCGCGTTTCGTCGCTAAACTGTTGTTTCTCCTCATCATTCTCACAAACTACCTTGTACGCAGCGGCAACCGCATCGTCCAGCAGTCCTTCCAAACCGACTGTATCACCTGATCGAGTCTTGAAGGGTTTGCCGTCGTTACCCATCACTGTACCGAACTTGACATGATTCAACTCGACATTGCCATAGCCCCAAAGATTTGCCGCTGCGATCAACTTGTCAAAGTGCTCACTTTGTCGAAAATCCACGACGTATAGAATCTCGTCTGGATTCCATGTCTCCAGGCGATACTTGATCGTCGCCAAGTCGGTTGTCGAGTAGAGGAATGCCCCATCTTGTTTCTGAATGATCATCGGCGCTTCAAAGTCTGGTAAGAAGACGCACATCGCGCCCGCGCTTTCTCGCGCGAGGCCTTTACTGACAAAATCTTGCACGACAGCAGCGAGTTGGTCGTGGTAGTAACTCTCGCCATGCTCGTAGTCAAACTTGATGTCTAGTCGCCTATAGACCTTCTGAATCTCGTCTCGACAATGTGGCAGAAACTGATGCCACAACGCCAGGTTCTCTTCATCACCTTCGTGCAACTTAACGGTTTCCTGAAGTACGGCCGTACATATTTTGGGATGTTCGCCGACAAGCTTGGTTAATTCCGGAGAGTCGTCGACCGCTTCAATCTGGGCTTTATTGGAACCGATACTGTCGAGCAGATCTTTGACTTTCTTCTCGGCAGCGCTCTTGGCTTTTTCATGTTTCTTCTTTTCCGCTTTCGCCTCAGGCTCGGAGTTCTTCAGTTCTTCCAGCGCATTGGCAACTTTGAGGTGTTCGGCTTGCAGTTTTTCGAGTTTGACCTGGGCTTCAAAGTAGCCAGTCAGCTGAGCGACCAATCGATAAATTCGGGACAACTCCGGAACGGGCGCCACTTCGAACTGCTGTTGGTCAACGAAGTTTTTGTAGCCGTAGATGATCATGCCAAACTGCGTGCCCCAATCGCCGAGGTGATTGTCGGTAATCACTTTATGGCCAGCGAATCGCAGCGTGCGCGCAAGAGCGTCGCCAATCACGGTCGATCGAATATGGCCCACATGCATCGGCTTGGCGACGTTGGGCGAGGAATAGTCGATGACGAAAGTCTTTGGGACACCGGCAGTAGGCACGCCCAATCGCTCGTCTTTACTCGCCGACTGGAATTGCTCCTTAATCCACGAGTCCTTCAACTTCAGATTGATAAAGCCTGGCCCGGCAACCTCCGGTGGCTCGCAAATATCATCGATCTGCAATCCCTCCACGATTTTCGCGGCGATGTCTCGCGGGTTGCCACCCAACTTCCCCTTCATCGACATGGCACAATTAGCTTGGTAGTCTCCATGCTCGAGACTCTTGGCGGGCTTAATCATTTCTAAAAGCCCGTCGGAGTCATCGATCATACTTGCCAACACAGGCTGAAATCGTTCCTTCAGCGTTGAGAGAATACTCATCGTTCTATCTTTGCTTTCTCAGTCTTTTCAATTGGATCACTACTGTTCTCATTCAATGTCTTCGCCACGCCAACGAAAACACAATTCACCGACAAAAGAAGCGCGGCAGCCTGGGGCGATAGACTAGAACGAGAGGGACGCCTGTACAGCGAGCGCGCACCTAAGAGTTTGGCAGTTCTGGGAGATGTTCCGCAACCCCCACTAGCTCTTTCGAGACGTTGGCCATCGACTGGACGTTCCGCCGGGCAGCGTTACCTGCGGGCAGGTAGTCAGAATTCAGCTAGCGGCTAGGCGCCAGATGACAGTTCACTGATATCGACGAGTTTTCCTCCGGCCCAGAGATTCTCTAGGTCGTAGAATTGACGCGCTTCTTCGTCGAAAAGATGAATGACAACGGACCCATAGTCGAGCACAATCCAGCGGCTTTCTTGGTAGCCTTCGATTCCCATTCGCTTGTCGTTCAAGTCGTCTTCCAGCGTGTGGTCGATTTCTTCGCTCATGGCGTGAAGTTGACGACGGCTGCTACCTGTCGCAATTACGAAGTAGTCGAATAGGCTAGTTTGGTCGCGCACGTCTAACACCGAGACGTTTTGGCCCCGGTTTTCAATAGCGGTACGCGCCGCTGCTAATGCCAATTGCAAACTGCGCTCGGGATTGACGCGAACGCCCACTGTGGGATTTGCGATTGTGCTGGCCACATCGGCTCCTTTGTTTGGAGAAAAACAGAAACAACTACTACTCGTCGGACGTGTGTTCTTTCGAAGAGTTGCTCCCAAGCACATCAGTCTATCGACACATCGGTCTATTCTACATGTCATAGACGGAAATGTCACCCGCAAGGTTCACCCTCCAAATGCCCTAAAATCTTATCCAGACGGGACATTTCCCCGCGAAAAAAACATTCTTTTCGCGGGCGGGCGTTTGCCAAAGTTGAGCCCGCTCGTCATAAATGTTCAAACATTGAAACATCCGGCGCGCGAGCGGAATAGGTCGTAACGCGTGAAATTGACATTCAAGGAGCAAAAGATGACTAAATGGATTGAATCTGGAGCGGAAGCGCCGACCTTCACGGTCGCCTGTGATGACGGCCAAGAGCTATCCCTTGCCGACCTCCGAGGCACCCCTGTCGTGCTCTACTTTTATCCCAAAGACGACACGCCCGGCTGTACGATTGAAGCCTGCGCCTTTCGAGATCGCAAAGACGAAATCCAGAAGCTAGGCGTCCATGTTCTGGGCATGAGCCCCGACGATGTGGAAAGCCACGCCAAATTCCGGGACAAATTTGAGCTGAATTTCCCATTGCTCGCCGACATCGGTCACAGTGTTGCCGAACAATATGGCGCTTGGCGAGAGAAGACAAGGAACGGCCAGACTTCCATGGGCGTTCATCGTTCAACCTTCCTCATCGACGCCGCAGGCAAGGTCGCCAAAGTCTGGCAAGATGTCACCGTCGAAGGCCACGACGAAGAAGTACTGAACGCCGTCAGAGCTCTCTGAATCCGCCAGCGAACCTGCGTCTCCATTTGCGAGTCATACATTTTCGATTCAACAAAGTAGCGCACGAAAAAAGCCCGTTGCATTTTGCGACGGGCTCTTTTATTTGTCAGTCTGCTCATTTGCCTGACTGCTCAGTAGCCTGACTGCTCAGTA
>JBLHLE010000047.1:0-14698 GCA_047620805.1 Pirellulaceae bacterium | reverse complement strand
ACAGAAATTCCTCTTATGTCCAAGAAAAACGACAAAGCGAAAAAATCGGTTACAAAGCCCGAAATCAAGATGATTGCCGACAATCGCAAGGCTCGGCATCGATTTGAGGTGGTGGAGACTTTGGAATGTGGGATTGCGCTGGTCGGTAGCGAAGTGAAGAGCCTGCGCGACGGAAAACTGTCTCTCGATGAGGCATACGGTCGTGTTCGCGAACATGAGGTTTGGCTAATGGGTGCCGATATCGCCGAATACAAACAGGCGTCAATCTGGAACCACGAGCCGAGAAGACCTCGGAAATTGTTACTCCATCGCACCGAAATTACCAAATTCGCCAACTTGGCCCACGAAAGCGGACTCACCCTGGTTCCGCTGCGGATGTACTTCAATAGCCGCGGCGTGGCCAAAGTCCTGTTGGGACTTTGTAAGGGGAAGAAAATGCACGATAAGCGTGAAGCCCTGAAAAAAGCGGACATGAAACGCGATATTGATCGCGCGATGCGGTCGCGATAAACCGTTTGAAACTCTGTAAATGTGAGAGCCTGAGTGAACAGTTCGGGCTTTTTCTGCGTAAATAAGGTCTGTCTTTCCGAAGACATTCGAATACCTGCACTTCGCGCCGGGAGTCGAAACTATTAGCCTTCTTGCTATCTGGTTGTCCGCGCAGCCTGAAGCAGCATCGTACTAACAATACGTGTACGCAACTCGGCTGACGAATTACGCGGCGACCCACCGAACCGCAAGAGATTCGACCATGCTTTCCGTTACCAATCTAAAGAAGTCATTTGTCGAGCCGAGTGGGCGCCCTTTGCCCATCCTCGATATCCCGAAATTCGATGTTGCTACTGCCGAGCAGATGGTGTTGCTTGGTCGCAGCGGTTGCGGCAAATCAACTCTCCTTCACGTGATCGCGGGGATCAGCCGAGCGGATGAAGGGACGATTGCCATCGATGGGATTGAAGTGTCGGGGCTTTCCGAAGCTGGACGCGATTCAGTTCGCGCCGCGAAGCTTGGTTATGTGTTTCAGACCTTTAACCTGCTGCCGGGTTTCACCGCTCTGGAGAATGTCCAGTTGGGCATGACGTTCGGGCGTCGTCCGAATGATGTGGCCAGAGCGCTGATGCTGTTAGATCGCGTGGGACTTTCCGATCGGATGAGCCACCGCCCCTCGGCGCTGTCGGTTGGCGAACAGCAGCGAGTTGCCGTGGCCCGAGCGTTGGCAAACCGACCGCGGTTGCTGCTGGCTGACGAGCCCACTGCGAATGTGGATCCGGCAAATCAACAGCACATCATCGACCTGATTCGAGAAACGTGTCGCGAAGAAAACATTGCGTTGATCCTCGTTACGCACTCGATGGAAGTCGCTAATCAGTTTGACCGAACGGTTCAAATGCACGATCTGAACGAAGTGCTGAAGCCAAAATCGAGTAGCACATAGGCCATCTAGCAAACTAAGCGGCGAGTATTCAATATGAATCTTTTTAAAATAGCATGGCGTAGTATTCAATATCGCGGTCTGGCTTCAGGGCTGACGATGTTCTCGATGGCGTTGGGCGTGATGCTTGTGGTCGCCGTATTGTCGATTTCCGCAGTCGTCACGGAGTCGTTCCAGAAGAATTCAAGCCTCGGCTACAACATGATTGTCGGGGCAACGAAAGGTGGCAAGCTGCAACTTACCCTGAACACGGTCTTCTATCTCAGCTCGCCAGTAGAGAACATTCCCTATCACTATTACCTTGAATTCCACGATGCCGAGCGTCGACAACGCGAGATGGAATTTTCGTTAACTAAGATTAGCCATGACGAAACGTGGAATGCCATTGGCACGCAGCAGCAATTAGAGGGTGGATTGGGTTTACCCTTGGCGGCTGCGCTGGCGGCTTCGACGGGGATGGATGCCTTGCAGCAAAGGCATACAGATAAACAGGAGTTGGAGCGAGACGGTCGTTATGCGAATTTCGTGAAGCTGGCAATTCCCGTTTGCCTCGGTGACTTTTACGATCGGTTTCTCGTGGTAGGCACGACCCCCGAGTTCTTCAACGACATCATCCTCGATGAGGAAAAGGAGACGAAATACGAGTTCGCGGAGGGACGTAATTTCGAGTACTACAATAATGAGCACGGTTTTTGGGAGGCTGTTGTCGGATCGACGGTCGCCTCGGAGAAGGGGCTCAAGATTGGAGCCAAGATCTCGCCTGCGCACGGAGCACCCGATGGCCACACTCACGATCGTGGCTTTACGGTCGTTGGTATCTTGAAACCTTCGGGGACGCCGAACGATCGGGGTGTGTTTGTAAACATGGAAGGCTTCTTCCTGATTGAAGACCATGTCAAGCCTGTGAATGATAAGGCCAGCGACGACGATGAAGTGGTTGCCGAAGAAGAGGTCGTCAGCGATTCTCCGTTTGACCGCATCACGCCGTTGCCAATCGAACAGCGCGAGGTGACAGCAATTCTCGTTCGCACCAAAGATGCGCGAATGGCGCCATTTCTGTATAACTCGATTAACGAGGGACAGTTCGCCCAAGCTGCTTTACCCGTCAGGCAGATTTACACGCTGTTTGAGACAATCGTGGGGCCAATCCAGTTCGTCTTTCTGCTGTTGACGGCGATGATCTGCATCGTGTCAGGCGTGAGTATCTTGGTCAGTATCTACAATTCAATGAGTGATCGACGACAGGAAATCGCTGTGATGCGAGCGTTGGGCGCTAAACGGGACACGATCATGATTATCATTCTGTTGGAATCGCTGTTGTTGTCCCTGGGCGGCGGCATGATCGGTTGGGTGAGCGGACACTTGCTAAACGTGTTGGCCAGTCCCATGATCGAGGCAAGAACGGGAGTTGCACTCGGCTTTTTCGATATTGCCACGAAGGAGTGGTACCTTGTTCCGGGCTTGGTGGCGCTTGCCGTCATCGTCGGGTTTATACCGGCTATTTCGGCTTATCGGACTGATGTGGCCCAATCGCTCGGCAAATAGCGGTTTACCAGGTCAGACAATTGACGCAAGTCGTTCCGATGTATAGACTTGAAATTGTCGGCTAACCGTTTTGATGTGTATTCGCAAAACGAAGGCGTTTTTGGCCCCCAATTTTTGGGCGCGGAATCCAGGAAGAACTTACGGCTTCGAAGGTTTAAACGATGTCAATTAGCAAATTCGTATTGGCGACATTGGTCGTAACGATCGGGTTGAATGAGTCGTTGTCGGCCTGCCCGTTCTGCTCCCAAGTCGCGCAGACTCTTTCGGAAGAAATGCAGTCAATGGACGCGGTTGTGATCGCCGAATTGTCGCAAAAGCCGCCCGAAACTTCGCCCGATTCTAACGAGATCCCGCGCGCCAAATTTGTAATCAAGAAGATCATTCGCGGCAAAGGGGCGATCAAGCAGACAGAGATTGAGGCGCTGTACTTCGGCGATGGTGAGAAGGGCGACTCCTTTTTGATCACGGCCCTTGATTCTTCTGAGTTGCAATGGACAACGCCTTTGAAACTCACCCCTGTCGGCGTCGATTACGTCACCAAGATCTTGGACCTACCCAAGGGAAGCGAGCGTCTGAAATTCTTTCAAAACCATTTGGAAGACTCGAATGAATTGCTCGCCCGGGATGCATATGACGAATTCGCAAAAGCTCCCTACGAGCAAATTATTGAATTGAAGTCGGAGCTGGATCGCGACCAACTTATTGCCTGGATTCAAGATCCGGCAGTGCCAGCCAGTCGTCGGCGACTTTACTTCACGATGCTGGGCGTTTGCGGATCCGCCGAAGATTTGCCAATGTTGGAATCGCTGTTGCGGTCTTCGGATCGCAAAAGCAAGAGTGGCTTAGATGCGCTAGTCGCCTGTTACCTGACGCTACACGGTGAGAAGGGACTGTCGCTAGTCGAAAACTTGTTCTTGAAAGACACTTCAGCGGAATACGCTGATACTTACCAAACGATCATGGCTCTCCGTTTTCATGCTTCTGAAACGGATGCCGTCCCGCGCGAACGCCTGTTGGGCAGTTTTCGTCTAATGCTTGAACGCCCGCGACTTGCGGATCTCGTGATCCCCGACCTCGCCCGTTGGGAGGATTGGAGTCAAATCGACAAATTGGTCGAGCTATTTAAA
Source organism: Pirellulaceae bacterium (assembly GCA_047620805.1). Taxonomy (GTDB): domain Bacteria; phylum Planctomycetota; class Planctomycetia; order Pirellulales; family Pirellulaceae; genus JBLHLE01. The sequence continues at coordinate 10,594 of JBLHLE010000047.1, read as the reverse complement.
GCTGCCGACGAGAAGTCGAGTTGGGTGCGGGTGCCAGTGATTAATTATCTGCGAGTATGTCCACTGCCCGAAGCTGCCAAGCATTTGAAAGTTTTGGAAAAGATCGATCCAGCTGCGATGAAACGAGCTAGGATCTTTCATCTAGGAGTGCCAGCCGATGGGAGCAGCGATGAGAAGACGTCGAGTGTTGCGCCAAAAGATTCTCGTCGCCAATTATCCAGGCAAGTAGCGGTTGCTTCTACCGCTCCTCAAAGAGTTCCAACCGAGGAGTTCGCGCCGAACAAATTCACTCTGGCGGCCGTACCGATCGTATTAGCCAGCGCTCTGTTGCTCACGATGTGGACTCTCTTGCGAGGCAGCACGGCCACTCCACGCAGGTGATGACTGGTCCCATCAAGTTTGAACAACATTATGAATACCTCTTTTTCCGATCCGAATCACGATATCCCCTATCGGGCCGTTAGCAAGGCAGCGGTTGCGTCATTGGTATTGGCGCTGCTGGGAGTCGCCGGAGTGCTCGTATGGCAGTTCCTGATCATGCCCTTAGTGGGCGTGGTGTTGGGAATAGTTGGCATGTCGAATCTATGGAAATACCCCAACGAGTTGACGGGCAAGCCCGCGGCAATTCTTGGAATCATTCTGGGATTATTGTTAGTGGTCGGCGGGGGAGCTTGGCACGTTTTCGTCTACTTTACGGAAGTGCCTGATGGCTACGTCAGGATTTCGTTCTACGATCTTCAACCCACTAAAACCGAGGTTTCCTGGGGGATGCCCATTTCAGAGAAAGCCCTGGAGTTGAACGGGAAGGAAGTCTTTGTAAAAGGGTACGTCTATCCGGATGGCCAATCTCAAGGCATTAAGCGGTTTATCCTCATTCCAGATCTCGATACTTGCTGCTTCGGCGGTCAGCCCTCTCTCACTGACATGATCGAGGTGACATTGCGAGATCCGCATCGCATCAGTTACTCTTACACCTGCCGAAGGTTGGGTGGTGTTCTAAGAGTATCGCCCCACAAGAAAGAAATTGCTGGACTGGATGGCGTCTACTATCAACTTGATGCCGATTATGTGAAATAGCTGCGTTTGTATGCTAGTCTGTGTTTCACAGTGATCTACGCTTTATGCACGAATGCATTTAGCCGAGCCTCTCGATTTGCGAGGAATGTGATGTTGTGGTTTAAGAGTTTGGTGTCCGTTCTATTCTTGGGTGTCTGCTGCGTCTTGATTTCCGGTTGCGGTTCCAGCGATACGCCGTCGAGTGACGGGGGCGACAACACTCGTGCGGAATTGGCGCCGAGTTCTGTCGAGCCAAACGAATCGCAAGAGGCCCCTCCCACGAATGAGGTTGTCACGGATCCTGCGGTGTCCGATCCTGCGGTGTCCGATCCTGCCGTCGCCGCCAATGAGACTGGAAGTGACGGGAACGAAGTCGAGCCAGCCGCCCCTCAAAACTCAGAAGTGGTCGAAGCGTCCGAACCGCCACCAAGCAACTCGGAGGGAAATTCGGACAGTGTAAATGAGAGCGACGATACCAGTGATCCGCAGGAAACTTCAACAGCCAATGGTAACGGCGAGACGGTCATTCCGCGGGATCCCATTACGGGTCGACCTTTGCCGCCGCGCGAATTAGGGGGCGGCGACGGAACGCAGCAACCCGCCAAGAAAGTGAAGACTTTGGGACTGGAAAAGATCCCCGAACCCAAGCCAACTGGCAGTCGCACCCACTTCGTCACGTTTGATGACCTTGTAATTGACATGCAGCAAGATCAGAAATTCAACCCTAAAATGTTGACGAAAAAAGTAGTGGACCTCAACAATCAGCGCGTCAAGATTCAGGGCTTTATCTTTCCCGCCTTGCCGATCGCGAAAGGCATTAAGACATTCCCATTGGTAAAGAATACCGAATGTAGATTTGGACCCGGCGGTACCGCTCATCACTTAGTCGATGTCAAAATGGCGAATGGCGCCACCGTCGACTACACAACTCGCATCGTTACCATCGAAGGTATTCTGACGATCAAGCCCTACGTCGGTTTCGATGGAAACACGTGGTCGATCTACGAGATGAAGTGCGAGAAGGCCTACTAGCAACTGGAATTATCCCATGCGAGTTCGCCCCTACCTCGCTGTTTTACCCGCGTGTCTGTTCGCGCTGATCGGGTGCGGGCTGAGCGGGTGCGGGCAGCCGCAGGATAAGTCGGTTGCTGAATTGGCTCCCGAAGTTGTTTCGAAGGTGACTCCCGAAGTTGTTTCGAAGGTGACTCCCGAAGTTGTTGCCGAATCTCAGCGGGTCGTTGGGTTGGGGCTAACGGAAATTCCAGTCCCAAAACCGACAGGAAGTCGAACTCACTTCATTACGTTTGACGATCTCAAATTGCCGATGGAGCAGGATTCCAAATTCGACCCAGGCATGCTGACTCAACGAGTCATCGATTTGAATAATCAGCGCGTAAAGCTGCGCGGGTTCGCGTATCCTTCTGTCAAATCGCGGATGACCGAATTCCCATTCTGCAAGAACACAGCGTTTCCGTTTCTTGGTCGCGGAGGAACGGCGCATCACTCGGTTTACGTGCGGATGCTCGGCAACGACTCGGTCACGTATAGCAATAAAATGTTCACCGTCGAAGGCATCTTGAGTATCGACGCCTATCAGGGGGACGACGGCAATACTTGGTCGATCTATTCCCTGCGGTGTGAAAAGGCGTATTAGTCTGTAGGTTGACGGCGCGATGAACGCTCGTCACATCCAACACGCTCAACGGACCCGGCTCGCGAATTGACCTGAATGGACAGCTTGTTAAGAACACCAGCCGGCCTGTGGTTCGTCGTAAATCGTTGGCTTGTGTTGGCCTTGAAGTTTGGCGATGCGTTCCGCGGCCGCTTGGACACCTTTGTCGTTCGCATGGGCTGTAAACTTCACGTCGAACGCGATCGACTTCCCCGCTGGCAATTCTACGACGCGCTTTTTCTCGGCCTCGAATGTTCGTGGGTTGGGGAAGTTTGTGCCAGGTTCGATACCCGTGACGTAACCGTCTTCCCGCGCTGTCGTGTTTTTCCAAACGCTGAAGCAAGGCAGGACCGATTTGTTAAACTGCAATGAAACGCCTTGCGTGGCATGGGCATTTTTGAGCAGGGCCTCGGTGTTACCATTTTCATCGCCGAGCAGTTCGAGGAAGTAGACTTGCTCCTCGAATCCGGCTTCCTCGGCAGCGTAGCTCGACCAGTTTTCAATTCCTGCTGCCGCGTGTGCATTTCGTGGCACGACAGTCTTAATGGGTGCAATTATGGAAGAGCCACCGTCGAGCAAGGGAACGCCGAAGTTTACGTGATACAGCATTTGCATCCCCGCGGGACTCGCCGAAAGGTTTTCGATTACGTCGTGTATGTGAAAGGCGGGGTCTCCGACTTTCATTGTCAGCGTCGTGGTCAATCGAAGTTTCGCAAAATGGAATCGCGATTCGTCAACGACTCCTGTAAGACGTAGTTCACCGGCGTCGGAGTCGACCGTGAGTTCGACTTTGTGGGCGGGCAGATTCGCAATTTTGCCGTGCAGTGGGTAGGCGAGTTTACCGTCGTCGTCGAAATCGGGAGCGCCATTGCTTTCGAGACCACAGCGGACGAACAATTCATCGAAACCGTCGAGCCATCCCAATCCACTCGGTTCCATCAGCGGTACGTAATTTGGATGAACTGGACCTCGCACTGGCGACTTCCAGCCGAGTTCCAGTCCGCCGATCCAGGCTTTCCAGATGTTCATGCCGCGAGTTGGTAAGACGTCAATTGCTAGTTTGCCATTGTTCAAAGAAACGACATCGACCCCGTCGCTCAAGCCACCTCGCAACGTTTTCTTGCTCGCCGAAATACCTTCTCCCGCCAGCCCTAGGTCGGCCGCCGCGAGACTAATTTCGTCGATGTATTGTTGCGTATCTAGATCCGTTAACGTCCAGGACTTCACAGGCATGGTTGGCTCCTGAGTTGGGTAAATCTTCTTCGCAGTTAATTTACGCTCTTTGCGACGTGTTTTCCACCGTCTTTAAGCCGGTAAACGGCAAGACGTAACTTACGCGGCCGCAAGTTTCTGTCGGCAAATTCCAGAAGGCTTAACGGTCAGGTAAACCACTTAAAATAGAGCTTCTCAAAGAAAAGTCTACCTGCCGACTTTACTCTCTTTGGTTTACTTGCCAGCCATGTGAAAAGCGAATACAACTTAGGGTTCGCTGCGGCTGGCGGAAGCCCCCGGTAGTAACTAACCCGCCCCCGGTAGTAACTAACCTGCCCGATGGAGCGGCCGGATCAATTCCCGAAACTTCTGTGACTGAGAGAGTCGAATCACCATGATTTCACCGAACGTCGTACAAGGCGACAATGTTGCTGGTATCCTCGAGCGAGCTTTGGATGCAGGTCAAGGTCTTTTGCGTTTGACCCCGACTTGGGTTCCCCGCGCCTTTCTTCATCCCGGGCGACGAATTCGTCTTCACCCCGACGATTTGTACGCCTACGGTGCCGACCGCGGCGGTATCGATGAACGTTGGTTTGCCAGTACGACGGAAGCCGCCAACGACGGCCGAGTTTGGCACGAAGGGCTGAGCTTCTGCTCGTTTGAAGGTGAGAACTTCTTGCTCAAGGACGCGGTCTCGGAAGCGGGCGAGCGACTGATCGGAAAACCGATTTGGGACAAGTATCAGAAGTGGCCTGTCTACTCGAAGTTCTTCGACAACATGGGACCAATTCCCCACCACATGCATCAAGGCTTTGAAGATGCCGCGTTGGTGGGACTGGAAGGCAAGCCGGAAAGTTACTATTTCTCTCCGCAATACAACAATGTAGATAATAACTTCGCCTACACCTTTATGGGTCTTGAGCCCGGTACGACCAAAGCGCAGTTGCGGACTTGCCTGGAGAATTGGAATCGAGGCGACAACGGTATTCTCGATCTCTCGAAAGCCTATCGCTTGAAGCGCGGCAGCGGCTGGTTGATTCCGCCTGGCGTTCTTCACGCTCCCGGTTCGCTCTGTACCTATGAACCTCAATGGGGCAGCGACGTCTTTGGAATGTACCAATCGATCGTCGAAGGTCGTTGTGTTCCGTGGGCCCTGCTCGTGAAAGACATGCCTCCGGAGAAGCATCAGGATTTGGACTTCATTATCGAGCAATTGGATTGGGAGAAGAATGTCGACACCCACTTCAAGGACAATAACTACCTCGAGCCAATCGTAGACGAAGCGAACAGCGGCGACGGTTATACCGATCGTTGGATTGTTTACGGTAAGGTCGGCGGTCAGCAGTTATTCAGTGCCAAGGAATTGACGATTGAGCCGGGTGCCAAATGCACACTCAAAGACCCCGCTGCAAGCGGTTGGACTACGGTTCAAGGAAAAGGTCGCATCGGTAACTTGAATCTGCAGACACCCGTTTTGATTCGCTTTGGTGAAGAGACCGAAGACGAAGTCTTTATCAGTCACGAAGCTGCCACGCGTGGAGTCGAAATCGAGAATACTGGTGCCGAGGTGTTGGTGAGTTTGCGATACTTCGGCCCAGACGCTCATGGCAGCGTGCCGAACATTGGCGACTATAAAAAATAGTAAACATAGTGGCGACGGAATTCGCTGCGGCGTCATCGCAACATGACGCGAGCGGCAACTGCGTCGCAGATGGTCTCAGAACAGCAATAAATAAATAGCGTTTCCCAGGAGTATCGAGCGGATGAGTAACCAATTTCCAAAACTACACAACGCGATGTGGCCAGGTTTGGTCGGTAAACAGAGTCAGGGTGGCGACGAGCCAGATATTAGTTTGGAGCGGATGCTCGAACTGACCGCTGCAGCGGAAGTGGATGGCCAAAAGTTTGACGGCATTGACTACTTTTTGTTTCATCCGCACACCGATCCCGATGCCAGCGACGAAGAACTAAAAAGAATCGCGAAATTGATCGCCTCGCACGGTTTGAAAGTCGGTACGTTAGTTGCCCCGATTTGGCCCGGTACTGTCGGTGGTCCCGCCATGGGACCACAAGAAGAGCAGGACAAGTTCGTCTTGGCTGTTGAAAAAGCTTGTCGGATAGCGAAAGTCTTCAATGAAGTTGGTGTCCGGGAGTACGGAGCGATTCGCATTGATTCGGCTTCTGGTGTCAACGATTGGGCCAAGGACCCCGAAGTAAATACTGCGAGGATCGCCGCTACGTTCCGTCGCGCGGGGCAAGTTGCCGCCGACAACGGCGAGCGACTCGTCGCAGAAGGCGAAATTTGTTGGGGTGCAATGCACTCATGGAGAGATATGCTCAATCTGCTCGAGCAAGTCGACATGCCCGGCACCGTCGGGTTCCAAGCGGATCAGGCTCACACCTATCTCTATCTGTTGGGTTACAACGCGCCGGAGCACGCGTTGCTGCACGAAGGTTATACCCAGGAGCAGTTTGACGAAGCTTACACAACAATGACCGATGCGTTGCGACCATGGACTTACGATTTCCACGTCGCTCAAAACGACGGATCGGTTCACGGCACCGGATCGCACGACAAGACGGGACGACACTGCCCCGCCGACGATCCCACGGGCAAGCTCGATATCGTGGCCACTTCCAAGTACTGGCTTGAAGGCGCTGCGGATCGCGGCCTGAAGCACATTTGTTGGGACGGTTGTATGTTCCCCAACGCGATGCTGGAGTCGGCCGACACGTGGAATACGATTCTGGGCAAGATGATCGAAGTTCGCGACGCCCATGGCTGGAGTTAATGTCGGTTCGCCCTGTCTAATCAACTAACAATCAAAGAGAGAATCTGGAAAGTTTAATGTCGAAGAAACCTTTAAATATCGGAATGATCGGGTACGGCTTTATGGGCCGCGCTCACTCGAATGCCTACGCTACGGTGAGCAACTTTTTTGACCTCGAGTACAAACCTGTTTTGAAAGCTGTTTGCGCTCGAAATCAGGAGAAGGCAAAAGCCTTTGCGGAAAACTGGGGTTACGAGTCGATTGAGTCGGATTGGCGGGCATTGCTGGCTCGCGATGATATTGACGCCGTCGATGTCTGCGTTCCCAACAACTTGCACAAAGAGATCTGCTTGGCAGCCGCGCAGGCAGGCAAAATGATTTTGTGCGAAAAACCGCTTTCGATGGATGTCGCCGAAGGCGAAGAAATGTGTCAAGCCGTTGAAGCCGCCGGCGTGCCCAACATGGTTTGGTACAACTATCGCCGCGTGCCCGCTGTGACTCTCGCTAAGAAGTTGATCGACGAAGGTCGACTCGGACGCATTTTCCACTACCGCGCTCAATTCCTTCAGGATTGGACAATCTCCGAAGATCTGCCCCTGGGCGGAAAAGATCTGTGGCGGCTCGATGTGAAAGAGGCAGGAAGCGGGGTTACCGGCGACTTGTTGGCACACTGTATCGATACCGCGATTTGGTTGAATGGTAAAGTAGATAGCGTTACTGCAATGACAGAGACGTTCATCAAACAACGCAAGCACCAAGACACTGGCGAAATGTTTGACGTCGGTATCGACGACGCGTGTGCATTCCTGGCCCGCTTCAACAACGGTTCCTTGGCGATATTTGAGTCGACTCGTTACGCCCGCGGTCACAAAGCGCTCAATACTTTTGAGATCAATGGCGAGCATGCATCGATCTCATGGGATCTGCACGACCTGCATCGCTTGAACTACTTCGATCACCGCGATGAATCCCAGCTCCGCGGTTGGCGCTCGATTCACGTTTCCGATAGCGACCACCCCTACATGGGCAACTGGTGGGTTCCCGGACTTCAAATCGGCTACGAGCACAGCTTCGTGCATCAAGTTGCTGACTTCTTGAAGAGTTTGGAAGACGGCCAAGCACCGGCTGCTCCTACTTTCCGCGACGCTTTGGAAACTCAAAAAGTATGCGATGCCGTTCTCACTAGCGCCAAAGATGGCACTTGGCAGAACATCTAGTTGCACAGTTATAGGTGTGTTCCCACACACAATAAGTTTAAGCTTGGACATCACCACGACGTTCAATCTTGAAAGATATTCTCGAGAGCCCGGCCGTGTGCTGGGCTCTTTGTTTAACTTCAGTGCTGTTTAATCGCAGCCCACGATTAATGTTTCTTATTATTGCTTCTTTGGATTTCTTAACTCAGGTGTGATTCTCTGAATTACTTCACTCACGGCAGACGATTCCTCGCTGATCCCTATTTCATGACGGGGACGGCGATTCCGGATTGGCTTAACATTATCGATCGACGAATGAAGACTCGGCGGAAGTCGGCCATGTTGTTCGTGGATGATGTCGACGAACGGGCCAGGAAGATCGCTCGCGGGATTGTGCAGCATCACCACGATGACGATTGGTTCCACCAGACGCGAGCTTTTGCCGAATTGAATTTACAGCTGACGGGCATGGCTCGAGAGGTCTTGCCGGGCGACTCTGGATTTCGCCCCAGCTTTCTTGGGCACATTCTGGTCGAATTGTTGCTCGACGGAATTCTCTTCACGCAGCAGCCCGAACTGCTGGATTCGTACTACGAGACACTGGAAAGCATCGACGCGGAATTGGTGCAAAGCACGATAAATCGCATTTCTAACCGGAATTCCGACCTGATTGTCGACTTGATTCCAAAATTTTGTTCCGCTCGGTTCTTGTACGACTATGTGGAGGATGAGAAACTGCTGATGCGGCTTAATGGCGTGATGAAACGCGTTAAGTTGAACCCGCTCCCCGATTCTTTCGCCAGGATATTTCCCAAGGCAAGAGAGATGGTCGAGCGGCGACAGGACGAGTTGTTGGCGGGGGAGGGCGAACCGGTCGTCGATGATTTCAGCCGGCCCGGCGATTCGAACGCGCAAGATGCAACCAACTTACTCAATAGTGATGATGGGCAAGCGGAACTCGATCATCCAAACGATCGCGATAACGAAACTATTTAATAGGCATTCAGCAATAACGAAATAAGGAGAACGAAGATGAAATTTGGAATGAATCTACTGCTCTGGAATGGTGAGTTGAACGACGACATGATCCCGGTGTTGGAGTCGCTCAAGAAAATGGGCTACGACGGTGTGGAATTGCCATGTTTTAATACCGATCTCGATTACGCGGCTTGGGGCAAGCGACTGGATGACCTCGGTCTGGAGCGAACTGCCGTAACGGTTCGCGGCGAAGAAGATAATCCGATCAGCCCCGACGCGGCAGTCCGAGCGGCAGGTGTCGCCAATACCAAAAAGGTGCTCGATTGTTGCGCCGCAGTTGGCGCAACGACTTTGGTCGGACCCTATCACTCCGCACTCGGGTTGTTCAGCGGGCAGGGGCCGACTCAGGACGAGTGGAATTGGGGTGTGGACAGCATGCGACAAGTCGCCGAACACGCCGGCAGCGTCGATGTTATGTTGGGTGTTGAATGTTTGAATCGGTTCGAAACATATTTGCTCAATACTCATGGTGACGCCGCTCGCTTTGCGAAAGATGTCGACCATCCGAATTGCCGCGTTATGTACGATACGTTCCATGCCAACATCGAAGAGAAGAGCATTGCCGGCGCTATCCGTGGATGTGCCGATGTTCTTTGCCACGTCCATATTTCGGAAAATGATCGCAGTACGCCTGGAACTGGGAATGTTCGCTGGGCCGAAAATTTCGACACCTTAAAAGAAATTGGCTACGACGGCTGGCTAATGATTGAGGCTTTCGGACTGGCGTTACCCGAGTTAGTTGCGGCGACAAAAATCTGGCGTCGGATGTACGAAAGCGAAGAGCAGCTGGCAAGCGACGGACTGGCGTTCATGAAGGCGGAAGTCGCAAAACGCTGGTAAGGCTCGTCTCGCTGCGAAGCGCGACGGCGGATGGGTGCGCGGAAGTTCGCTGCAAATGAGAAGTAGCCCAAAGGTGCAGACGCATATGGCTGATCCAAATGACGAAGCAGACGCATCTGAAAATGATGCCTCTGAACGCGATGCGCCCGAAAACGGTTTGTCAGAATCACCGAACGGGCGCGTCGAGGACGACCTAGACGGTGAAGTCGAATCAGTCGATGATGACCTAGACGGTGATGACCTAGTCGATGATGACCAAGACGGTGCGTTCGTCGATTTGGTGGATGAATCGATTGAGGAGCAAATCAGCGATGAAGGACTTTCGTTGGAGGCGCTTAGTGACGCCTATGCCGCGCTGCTCGAACAAGGAAATGATCCGTACGAAGAGTCGACGGAGCCAACTGCCGGGGCTCAACACCCGCCGCCCGTAGTTGTCGATATTGCCGGCCTCGACGCGGCGGATGATGAGGACGCGCAATGTGCGATCACTCCGCGCTCGATCTTGGAAGCCATGCTGTTCGTTGGACATCCGGATAACGAGCCGATCACCAGCGCGCAAGTGGCGGCTTTGATGCGCGGTGTCCGTGTTCGCGAAGTCCAAGAGATGTGCAACGAGTTGAACCAAATCTATCGTGCCGAGGGAACTCCTTTCGAGATCCAATCTGTGGACTCTGGATTTCGCTTGGCATTGCGGCCTGAATTTGCATCGTTGGGTAACAAGTTTTACGGACGAATAAAAGACGCCAAGCTCTCGCAGCAAGTCATCGAGGTCTTGTCGATTGTTGCGTACAACCAACCGATCACGAAGA
>JBLHLE010000046.1:0-14717 GCA_047620805.1 Pirellulaceae bacterium | reverse complement strand
TCTAGACAAAGGTCTACTAGCCCAGTCTGCACATTGAGCCAATCGCCGAAACTTCCGCTGGAATCTCGTCCAGTTGGACCAGGGCTATACAGATCGAAATCGACCCGGTTCTTCCGAAAGACAAACGCTGCATCCATGAACGGATCGGCAGGAATCGCCGCGATACATTCCGGCACTAATTGCGAAAGGTCGGAAGGATATCCGTCATTTTTGGCATGAAAACTGATCAGGGCCAATTCAATAGCCAGCAAATTTACCATCGCGACGTTTCGATTGTCGATGTTTTTCTGTGTGTTGTTTTTCACCTCCTCCGGAAGTTCGCCGAACATTCGAATCAATTGCTTGAGCGTCCGAAAGGATCTGACCTCGCTCCCGCGAAAAGTGCCGCGCGTGGCTCATTAGCGATTGTTGTCTTTTGGGTCGAGTTTGTCGCGACCTTCTATCGCTTGCATAAGCGCTTTGAGCTCGGCTACCTTTTTTGGGAATTTTGCGGCCAGGTTCGTTTGTTCGCCGAGGTCGTCTTGGAGGTCGTAAAGTTCTTCGACTTTCGCTCGATCATTTTCGACGGCGTAACCGTGAAAGAATGCGTTGGCTTTTAGGTACTTCCATTTGCCTTGACGAACGCCCGCGTCGTGGAAGTAAAAATCCTCTCGGCCCGTGTCGCTTTGACCAAGCAGCAGTTGGGTTTGATCGACACCGTCAATGCGGCGGTCGCTGGGAACCTCGAAGCCGGCGAGTTGGGCGAAGGTGGGCATGAAATCGATCGTGGCGAATGCCGCAGCGGAGGTTCTACCAGCTGGCACTTTGCCCGGCCAGCGAACGATACACGGCAGTCGGTAGCCGCCTTCGTAACAAGATCCCTTGCCATTTCGGAGCGGCCCCGAATGACCCCAGAAGACGGACCCCTTGGGGTGTCCCTTCTTATTGTTGGTGTATTTCGGTTGGTTCCACGGACCGTTGTCGCTGGTGTAGATCACGAGCGTGTTTTTGCTCAGTTCCAATTTGTCCAACGCATCGAGAAGACGGCCCGTTTCGTAGTCGAACTCTTCGACAACATCGCCGTAAAGTCCACCCTGCGACTTGTCGCGAAAACGATCCGAGGCGTCGATGACGGTGTGCATCATCGTATGTGCTAGATACAGCACGAAAGGTTTCTTGGGATCGCGTTTTTCTGTGAGGTAAGAAATGGCTTTGTTTGTGTAGAGTGTGGTCAAGCTACCCATGTCGCGAGTTGAGCCGGCCTTTTCATTGTTCTCGTGGAAGCTGACGCCACCGCCATCGTTTGCTCCCAGCGTCCCGAAGTAGTAATCGAAGCCCTGGGCGTTGGGCATGCGGTCGATGATCGCTTTACGATTGGATACGTCCCACTTGCCAATGCAGGCGGTCTGGTAGCCAGACTTGCGAATCAACTCGGCAAACGTGATTTCCGAGGCAGGCATTCCCCATCCCTTGCTGCGGATCGGGTAGCGTCCGGTCAGCAGCGCCGAACGCGATGGCCCACACACCGTCTGTGCGTAAAACGATGTGAAACGAGTCCCCTCGTCCGCCAACTTGTCTAGTCGCGGTGTCTTAGTCTTCTCGTTGCCATAACAGGCCAGATCCCCATAGCCCTGGTCATCGGTGAAAATGACGAGAATATTCGGTTTCTCGGCAGCTGACACAGCCGTCGCGAAAACAGTCGCAGTCAAGAGCATCAGCGCGACGAAAAACGCGCTGCGTTGCATGGTAGATTTCATGGGGATCCCTGTGCGTGAATATATCTGGCCCAAATGCGATGGTCAGATCCGGTTAAAAGGAATATTGGATTAAAAACAAGGCTGCTCCAACATACTCTCGACGGGTGAAGAAAACCAGCAAGCTGGAATTGCGGGCGCCTTGGCTTTGATTAAACGAATGCGTGAATACAACGTCGGACCTCAGCTCGTTGCCGGAAGAATGAACGTCGCTACGCTCACGTAATCAGAGACACTAGAACTACCTTCCGCTGCGAAGCTCGGAAAGTTCGCCGGTGCTGTCTTGGAATCGATCTACGTTTACTCCCGCCGAGTGAAGCATGGTGAGTAGCAGGTTGCTCAGCGGTGTCTTTTCACCAAAGTGGACGTGCGTTTGGTGTTTGAAGCCAAGCTGTTCGCCACCAGCGACAAGCAGTGGCAAGTTCTTTGGCGAGTGCCCGCCCCTTTTGCCGCTGTTCATGCCGCTGCCATACAGAATCGTCGTCGTCCCCAGCAGGTTGGCTGCTTCGAGTTTGGATAGCAAATAGGCCAAGTTCTCGACGTGAAAGCGGTCAATTCTAGCGAGCTGCAATAGCATTTCAGCGGCGCCGCCGTGATGCGAGAGTTCGTGGTGAGTCGCGGAAATCCCAAGTTCGGTGAACCGTCCACCGGCAGCTTCGCGGCCAATTTGGAAGGTAATCACGCGAGTCGAGTCGGTCTGCAGAGCGAGGACGATCAGATCGTACATTAGACGATAATACGCGCGGGTATAGTCTGGCCTTTGGTCGAGCTGAAACTGCTGTGGGTCGACTCGAGGCTTGGGAACGGAGAGCCAATCTTGGTCTCTTTTGACTCGGCGTTCGATCTCCCGCACGGATTCGAGATACTCGCTCATCTTGCGGCGGTCGTCGTGACTTAAACGCCGTTGAACGTCGTTGGCGTTGTCGAGTACGGCGTCGATGATCGAAAGTTTTTCATCGATTCTATTACTGCGGCTTTCGCGCGAGCCGTATTGATCGGGCGCGAACAATCGATGGAAGAGGTCGCGTGGCTGATTTTGGGCCGGCAGAGGGATTCCGTGTCGATTGAAGGCCAGTGTATTGCTGTGACCGGGTATCCCGCTGCCAGAACGCGACGACAATTCCAAGGATGGAAAGCGAGTTACTTTGCCAAGAGCCTCTGCTGCAACTTGGTCCGCAGAGATTTGATTGCGGTAGTCAAAGCCTGGTACGCCAGCCAGGTCGGCAGCCGTTAACCACGTATCGGCACCCGTATGACCCCCTTGGGAATTCGGATGACCAAGACCTTCGAGCACGGTGAACTTGTCTTGAAATCGGGCCAATGGCTGAAGAGTGGGAGAGAGCTGTTGACGAATCGGTGGCAACCAAGTGTTGACGTTCACTCCGTTGGGTACGTACAGATACAGCATCTTCGCCGGCGGCGTCTTATCGCGTGTCGCGGCGGGGGCGAGTGATTCGAACCAAGGCAAAGCCAATGAGACTCCAAGACCTTGCAGGATTGCGCGTCGCGATGGATAGAATTTGATGTTTTGCATCGGTCTGATTTCGGCAGAGTAATTTTCGGCAGAGAAATGTTTGACAGCGTAATTTTCGGCAGCGTAATTTTCGACAGCGTAATTATCGACAGAGTAATTTTCGACAGCGTAATTTTGGCGGAGTCTACTTTGTTTGAAATAGTTCGCTTTGTGTGATGGCGTGGATCAGTGGGACAAGTCGGTCGCCAGACTGGCGAAAGTCGCGATGGAGCTGATTGACAAAGACATCGTCTTGGCTTGAAAGTCCTCGCCCCAAAGCATAAGTCAGCATTCTACGGACGATCGTCATCGTAAAACGATCCTCTTCGCCTACCAAGTATTCTCGCAATTGGTCGACGCCAGCGATCGTTCTGCCGTTGGGCAACGTGCCCGACGGATCGATCAATGGGTCTTGGGGAGAGGACCGGACGTGATAGCCTTCGCGTTCACGAGTTCGCCACTGACCAACGGCATTGTAGTTCTCCAACGCGAAGCCGAGCGGATCGATTCCCGCATGACAACTAGCGCAACTCGCAACCTCGCGATGTTTTGCCAATCTTTGTTTGACGGTAACTTTCCCGATAGCGGGAACGTCGGTATCGAGGTCGCCGGCGTTTTCGGGCGGCGGCGGAGGCGGTGAATCGAGCAGCCGTTCGAGAATCCAGGCTCCCCGCTTTACAGGCGATGTACGAGTGCCATTCGATGTTAGCGTCAATATGCTGCCGTGCGTTAACACACCTCCTCGGTGACTTTGCGGCGACACCGGCACCGCCCGAAATTGGTCGCCGGTTACGCCATCGATTTCATAGAAGCGAGCGAGTCGTTCGTTCAGCATGACGAAGTCGGAATCCAGTAATTTCATTACGCTGAGATCTTTCTCCAGCACTTCATTAAACAACGCTTCCGTTTGGCGCATCATCGACTGTTCGAGATGGGGGTCGTAGTGTGGGTATCGCCGAGTGTCAGGGGGGACCTGACCCAGCGATTCAGTGCCGAGCCACTGACTAGCGAAGCTGCGAGAAAACTGCAGCCGTTTCTCGTCACGCAACATTCGGTCAACTGTGACCTTCAGCTCGGTCGGCGAATGCAGTTCTCCATCTTGAGCCTGTTGGAACAGTTGATTGTCCGGCATCGTGTTCCAAAGAAAGTAGGACAGTCGGTTGGCAATTTCGTAACCGCTGACGCGATGTTTGTGACTAATGGCAGAACCGGCTGCAAGTGCCGAGACCGGCGCGACTGGCTGCTGGTTTTCCACGAGATAGAGGAAATCGGGTGACGCCAGGATCGCGACGAGAGGCATTTTTATCGCTTCATAGAAAATACTTTTGTGTGGCCGCACTTGATCGTAGAGTTTCGCGAACCGTTCCACTTCGCTGCGATTCACGGGGCGTCGAAAAGCGCGAGACATGAATTTTGAGATGACCTCGCGCGAGTAGATCTTTTCGTTCGCCCCGTTGCGAGACGGAAAGCAAATTCGTTGATGTGAAAGTGGCGGCCATTGTGTATACGTAGGACCATGAACCTCAACGTAGTCGACCGTGAGTTGCGGTTGTTCCAGTTCTCTGCGGCTTCTCGCGCGCATATTATCGATCGTCATTGGGACTTGGTAGCTGTTAACTAAGCGGACTTCGATATCTCCGGCCGGAAGATGAACTTCTTCTTCCAAAATATGGAAGTCACTGTCGGTGACGTCTCGTTCTAGAACGACGCGTTTTTCGGCCGTCAGGCGAAGTCTCGGAGGTCCGTGATTGGGGACGTGCTGCGCGGAGAGTCGGATTCGAATGAGGTATCGCCCCGGTTTGGTGAGTGGAATGTGGTTGATGATTAAGGCGTCGCCATATTTGCGGTCGGCGAAGAGGACGGCATTATTCTCTTGGGCTTTACCGCGCAGAGTGACGTTTCCCATTAAGCGAGAACGATCGTGTTGAAACTGAATTCGACCCGGGTGTTCGGCCTCGAAGCGGAAATTTCGTTCGACCGGATTGGGTTGAGTTTGAACGACGCGGTCGATCAGTCGCGAGGCAGCAGCGAGGTAGTTTTCGAAGTGGAGTGGAGTGACATTCAGCGCACCACCGTTATTGCTAAACCCGAATGCGGGCGTATCGGCGGGGAAATTGTCGGCCGGTTGAATGTCGGTTCCCAGTAGATCGCGAACCGTGTTGTTGTACTGGTCGCGGTTGAGTCGCCTGACGACAATTTGCCGCACATTAGCGTCGGATCGCGGTGCTAGAGATGACAACTCGCTGGAGATCCAACCTGCGACGTCACTAAAAACGCGGGCTGCCGGGCGTGGCTCGTTGGCCGGCGGCATGTCACCGCGGACAAGCCGGTCGCGGATTCCGATCCAATGTTGGTATTCGCTTGCGCGCACGCCTGTCTGGGCCAATACGTCGACTCGAAATTCCGCTTCCTGTCGGCTTGGTCCATGGCACTGGATGCAATATCGTTCCAGGAATGCGTCGACATAGTGCGGCAAGGAATTCCTCTCGGCGGCGGTCGTCGACGTTGCGGCCAACGATGTTAGCGCACACGCGAACAGAACGGCGAGAAGATTCGATCTGCGCACGGATGTTCGCATGGTCGACAGTACCTGTTAAATGAAAGAACGCCAAGAGACGCGATTCGTACTTTCAAATGTAGCTTGGAATCCCAATCGCGGTGCTTTCTCTGCTTACCGTTATGAGAGTTGCGCCGATTGTAGGAACCGGTCGACACATTTGCGTAACCTATATTTAAGCGGAACTTTCTACCAGTCGTTAGTCTCGCCTTGGAGGAGCCAAGCAAATGCCCAAAATCGCATTCCTCATTGCCGCAGTTCTGATCGCGTTTGTCGTCGTCAAAGCGGCTACCCATCAGATCCTCCACGAGACCATGCAATCGGGAACTGAAGTCGTCGAAGGCAGAGACGAGTTGCCGCGGGTAGTTGTCGAAGACTTACTTGACGACGGTTCAAAAGTACTTGCGAAATACTGGGTCTCCGACAAACTTCGAGTAGTGCACTCCAATCGCGTCGATGAAATTTTCGCTGGCCGCAACGAAGAACCAGCTCGCTGGACTGCCGAGCAAGATAGTGCTGACGGCGAACGGGTTTGGAAGCTCGAGCGAATCTACGAGAACAATCCCGGCAAACGTGGCTGGGCCGACGGGATCGCAACGTACGTCTTTTTCGACAAAGACAATGACGAATACTGGTACGTGACTAGCGGCGGAATCGCCGGCTGGACTCACTTCACGGGACCCATTGCTGCAAGCGAACTCGAATAGTGTAGGCGGATTTGCGCCATTGCCCAGGATTCGAGAGATTTCGTGCTCGCAGTAGATCGCTCATAGATAATCCGGGTTTAACCATCAGCCACAAGAGAACGCCATGAAAACGTCAATTGCATGACGATTTTCTGGCGGCGATTTCTGGCGGCGATTTCTGGCGTCGTACGCGCTTATGCCTCCGAAGAATGACGACAGTCATCTGACGCGCGGTCAACTTTCTTCAGCATTCCTTTTTTGGCTAACGATTAAACGAACTTAAATCGTTGGTAAAGCAACGGGTCCTACTTCTGGAGGTTCTTGCAATCAGTCGAATTGCGTAAAAACGCTCTGGATTTGCAACATTTGAGACGACTATAATCAGGGTTTGCCTTTATTCATCTCCGTTCGTTCTGAACGCCTGAAGGAGAACCCTGGATGCTGCCTCAAGATCTGCGCCGATGGACGGAAAGCAAGAAGCGAAATGCCCGGACAAAAGCGCGCGCGAAGTCCCTGCGGCGGGGCAGACGACTGGAGTCACTTGAGCCCCGTTTAGTGCTCGACAGCACTCTGACTTTCAACGAATTGATGTTCAATCCGGCGACGACCGACGAGTCACTTGAGTGGGTAGAGCTCTACAATCAGATGTCGGTGGATCTCGATGTATCGGGATGGTCGATCTCTGGTGGCGTCGACTATCAGTTTCCCACGGGGACGATTATCGGCGGACGCGAGCACCTGTTAGTTGCGGCGGACCCCGTGGCGCTTCAGACGGCGACAGGTGTCACTGGTGCGATGGGGCCCTATAGCGGTAGTCTCTCCAACAGCGGTGAGTTGTTGGAGCTGTACAACAATAGCGATAGGCTGATGGATACCGTCGACTACGGCGATAACTATCCGTGGCCGACCGCAGCTGACGGTTCGGGTGCGACGCTGGCGAAACTAAGCGGTGGCGGACTAAGTAGCGACCCCGAGAGTTGGACATTCAGTCCCGAGGTTGGCGGTACTCCTAGTGAAATAAATTTCACTACTTCGAGTCAGCAGATTCGCGATGAAACGCTCGTGCAGTTCGACGATGTTTGGACCTATAGTGAGACAGGAAACGATCCGGGAGTTGGCTGGCAGAACGCGGGTTTCGACACGGCGACATGGGAACAGGGTCCAGGGTTATTCTATTCCGGTGATGTCAATGTACCTGCTGATGTGACGCCCTCAAGTTCATTGGTTGGTTATTGGTCGTTCGACAATACTTTGCAAGACGGTTCTATTTACGAAAATGACGGCCAGCTCCGCGGCGGTTCGTTCGATGCCGATGTCCCAGCCGAAATTGGTTTCGGCCGTTCGCTTGAAATCGAGGCAGGGCAGGGGGGCGTCTTGGTTCCTGGTGCTCCAGAGCTGAATTCCAATATCTTCACGCTCGCGTATTGGATCAAAAATCCGGGGCAAGTCACCGGCGGTGGCGCGAGCAATGGTCAGACGGGACACAATCGTGTTACCAGTCGTACGGGAGACGCGTATGAAACTGCCGTTAACAACACAGTTGCCGGCGGCGGTTCATCTCGCTTGAAGTACTATTCTGCTGGCGCTGGGTGGCGCGACACACCGTATCAATTGACCACCAACTCCTGGACGCATATTGCTCATAGCTACGACGGCTCGGCACTGAATGTTTACGCCGATGGGGCCTTGGTTCACAGTGAAAATGTAACGATCAATCCCAGTGGCGACCTTTTTCTGGGAGCTCGTCACGACAGTACGGAGTCGTTTGTCGGTCAGCTGGACGACGCTGCGATGTGGAATGTCAGTTTGTCGGGCGAGCAAATTGCGGCGCTGGCCAGTGGCGCCGCCTCCCCAGTTACACTCGTGGTAACTCAGCCGGTAACTGTGGGGTCGAGTGTCGCGGATTGGACGCAGAGCACCGTTACTATCGACGGCGATCCAGCCGTTGATTGGGATCCGACGGGAGACCCGCCTCCGCCCGCTGTCGGCACCTTTACTCTGACACCGACCGCCGCTTCACAATCCATTGTTTCGCATATCGATACGGCAGCGCTAACGCTTGGAGTGGTGGGATTAGTTGGCGATAACAATGTGCACTACTACCGCACAACATTTGAACTGGAATCATTTAATGTAATTTCCGGTACATTGGATTTGGCGGCAGACAACGGCGCCCAGGTCTATGTCAATGGAACTCTACTAGCGACAGAGACAACTTTGGACGTCGAGAATTGGACAGCGCCTTTGCCATCGTTAAGTTTCGGAGCGGATGGCTCGGTGGTCGCCAATAAATTCGATTCATCCGTCGCCAATTTTAGCGGTTGGGTTGAGGGGACAAACGAGATCATCATTGCTTTGCGTAATCCCAGTAGTGAATCGAATCCGGCGGGCGGATTTGCCTTTGCAATGAATCTCATTCCCGAGATTACTGGTGCCGGGGAGGGATTGCTTGGCTACTGGCCGTTGGACGAGACGTTTGGCGCTAATGTTCCAAATTTGGCAGCAGGCGGAGCCAACGGCACGATCAGCAACGGTGTCGCGTGGGTCAACGACGGGACGCGGGGGCCGGTATTGAACTTTGATGGAGTCGATGGTTTCGTCGCCGCGGGCAACTTGCCGGCTTTGGCTATCGACGACGATTTGACGTGGTCGTTCTGGGCGCGGCAAGAGCAGGCGGGTCCGCCGAATCGGGCCAACGACGTGATCCTCGGGAATCGCTTACCTGATTCCGGTTGGATCAAGTTTACGCCCTCGGCACTCGAATTCCGCAATAACCCACCAACCTTTATTAACAACATCGACTACGCGGACATCAGTCCAGCGTTAGGATGGGTACACCACGCGGCAGTTAAGAATGGCGACTCCCTGACTTATTACCGCGACGGAGTGGCCGGCGGTTCGGTTACGATTACGGCTGACATGCCGTCGATCCCTTTATACTTCGGCGGTGACCAAACCGTCGAGAACTGGGACGGTTTGCTGGACGATATCGCAGTTTGGGAACGCGCTCTGCCCGCTTCTTCGATCGCGGGACTCGCGGGCGGAACTTTGACTCCGTTAACTGCGCCGACGACCGCTGTTGCTGTAATCGATCCGTCGGAGTCAACATTGTTTTCGCTGCCGGCGACGAGCGACGATTTTACGGCCGACACCATCAATGGCTCCACTTTCGAGGTGCTCGAGTTTGGCTTGGAAAATCGGGGCGCTGGCACGGCAACAAATTTCTCAGTCGATACTGTTACCAACTCCGACCAACTCACGATTGCGGGCACTGGGACAGTGGATGTTTGGGGTGGGCAGTCTGTCCGAACTCTCGAATCGTTCGACTCCTCGTTGCAAACAACGATTACTGTTGATCGCGTGTCGCTAACGGGAACCGGCTCCGCCTATCGGTCGAGTTTGTGGGTGTATGGCAACGATGGCAACTATTTGCACTTCGCACAGGACGTGGGCGAAGGCGGTTGGCAGTTCAATGTTAACAACACCAGCGGCACGGGCACTGCGGGTCCGACGGGTGGCGGCAACAATATCGCCGCTTTCGACGCGCTAGACGGCAGCGTTGGCTTGCACGAAATGAAACTGGTGGTAAATCCATTTGGGGACGGCTCGATTACCGTTGAATTGTATTTAGACGACCAGTTGGGTGGCAGTCACACGCTCTCTAATTTTCCGGGTGACTTCCAAGTTATGCTGACGGGACAAGTGCGGGCGATCAACGACACAGTTTCAGCTGTATTTGACAACTTGAATATTGAGCAACATCTGAAAGGCGATTTCGAAACGGAAGTCGACTTTGGTACTCAACCGAGTTCGTCGTACTACCGCCACGAGTTTCAGTTCGATGGCACACCGATTTTAACTACGCTGCAGTTGACGTCAATTGTTGATGATGGCGCCGTGTTTTACCTCAACGGTACCGAAATTCATCGGCAGAATATGCCCGCCGGCGCAGTTGGCCATACCACTCAAGCGAGCGGCGAGGTCGCTGGTCTAAAGCTCTCGCCCGTGGTGGTTATTCCCGGAGATGATCTCGTCGTTGGCACGAACGTGTTGGCAGTTGAGTTACATCAAGCTGCTGGCAGCACGGACGCTTACTTTGGCGCTCAGCTAGCGGCCACGATTCTGCCAGCTTTAGAAAACAACGAAGCGCTGTTGCGATTCAATGAAGTGCCCTCCGCGACTGACGCCTCTTTTTGGGTCGAAATCCACAACGCGACCAACGCTCCTATTTCGACTGCTGGGTACCAGGTCGTAAGTAGCAATGAACTGGTCGCTCCCTACGATATTCCGTCGCAAACGGTTCCAGTAGGTGGATTCGTGGTAGTCGCGGAAGTCGATTTGGGATTCCATCCCGTGGCCAACGATCAGCTGTATCTAATCGCGGGCAATGGTGCATTGGTGGCGGACGGAGTTCAGGTGGAAGATATCGCCCAAGCGCGTTCGGACGAACACGAAGGACGTTGGTTGGTGCCCGCTGTTGCCACGGTCGGTGCGGACAATAGCTTTGCGATCGAATCCAATGTCGTGATTAACGAAATCATGATTAACGAGTTTGCGACGGGGCGGCGATGGATTGAGATTTACAATCGTGGAGGAACGGCGATTGACCTAACTGGTTGGTCATTTACCGAAGGAATCAACTACACATTTGACAATGGCAAGCTGATCGGTGGTGGCGAGTACATCGTGATCACCGACGACCGCGCTGGTTTGCTTGCCCAACATCCAGGGATCGACGTAGTTGGTAACTTTGGCGGGCAACTATCGCGCAGCGGCGAACGCCTTGAGCTTTCCGACGTTGCCGGGAATCCAGTTGATGTAGTTGACTATTACACTCGCGGGCGCTGGCCGTTTGAGGCCGACGGTTGGGGTTCCAGTGTGGAGTTACGCGATCCATTCGCCGACAATTCGTTGCCGGAGTCGTGGGCACCCAGCGACAATTCTCAGAACACGAATTGGCAAACAGTTACCTATTCCGGGCTGGCAACGAATTCGAATGCCCCCGCGCAGTACAACGAATTGATACTCGGCTTGTTGGACGCCGGCGAAGTTCTCCTAGACGATATTCAAGTCATCGAAGATCCTACTGGAGCCGCTCGCTCGTTAATTCAGAACGGTGGTTTTGAAGCCGAACTGCCAAATTCCAGCCCAGCAACTTGGCGAGCGCTTGGAACACACGGGACGAGCGAAGTAATAGTCGACCCGGATAACGTCAACAATCAAGTGCTTCGCTTGACGGCCTCGGGGCCAACCGAGCACATGCACAACCATCTGGAAACTACGCTAAAAGATGGTGCCAACTTCATTACGCTCAATTCCAATTTAACGTACGAGATCTCATTCCGGGTGCGTTGGGTATCCGGCTCGAATCAATTGAATTCGCGACTGTACTTTAATCGGTTGCAACGAACCACGTTGTTGGACATTCCCGCCGACAACGGAACACCTGGAGCAGCTAACAGTCGCTCCGAGGCAAACATTGGTCCCAACTACACTGGCTTCTCTCATTCACCCGTCGTACCTGCTGCGAACCAAGATGTTGTTGTTTCGGTAAATGCAACGGACGCCGACAGCGTCGCGAATATGACGTTGTACTATTCGGTCGATAGCGGAGCTTTCCAAACCGTCGCAATGCAGAATGTCGACGGAGGACTCTATCAAGCCACGATTCCCGGACAGTCCGCGTCTGCGATAGTACAGTTCTATGTCGAGGGGCAGGATGGACTAGGTGCGACGTCGACTTTCCCCGCGAACGGGGCCGACTCGCGCGCCCTATTTAAAGTCGAAGACGGTCAAGCGTTGAACTTAGATTTGGTCAATAACTTCCGCATCGTCATGACCACCCCCGATTCCGATTGGTTGCACACCGAAACGAACGTGATGAGTAACGCGCCAATTGGTGCGACAATTATCTACAATGAGTCGGAGGTGTTTTACGATGTCGACGTGCGACTGAAAGGGAGTGAACGGGGCCGGAGTCAGAATGTTCGAGTTGGTTTCGTCGTGTCTTTCGATCAAATGCAAATGTTCCGCGGCGTTCATCGCTCGGTGGCTGTGGATCGAAGCGGTGCCGGTAATCAATTTAGCCAGAAAGAGATTTTGGTTCGACACACGCTCAATCATGCCGGTGATATTCCGGGTAGTAACGACGACATTATTCACGTGATCGCGCCGCGGGCCGCTCACACAAGTTCGGCAATGCTGCAAATGGCTCGACTCGGTGACGTCTTCCTCGACGGACAATATCAGGATGGCTCGGATGGACCGGCGTTCGAATACGAACTGATCTACCACCCAACTACCACTGACGACAACACGCCGGAAGGGCTGAAGCGACCCCAGCCGGACGGAGTGCAAGCCGTTTCGCTGACGAACTTAGGCAGCGACAAAGAGCGTTACCGATGGAACTTCATCAAAGAGAACAATCGGCGGGAAGACGACTACAGTACGATCATTCCCGTTTTGCAAGCGTTGGGCTTGCCAACGGGCACACAGTTTCACGAGCAGACGGCCGCGTTGCTAGACATCGACCAATGGCTGCGAGCGTTCGCGGTGCAAACGCTTTGGGGAATTGGCGACAGCTATGCGAATGGCTCGACACACAACGCGCAGTTCTATATCCGACCGTCCGACGGCAAGGCGCTGTACTTCCCCTGGGACATGGATTTTAGCGCCTCGCAGGGAACCACGTCAGGATTTACCGATAGCGGCGACTTGCAGCAGTTCCTCAACTTGCCCGCCAACGTACATCACTACTATGGTCACCTTCACGACATCGTGAGCTATTCGTTCAATTCAACCTATATGGATCCGTGG
The DNA here is from genome assembly GCA_047620805.1 of Pirellulaceae bacterium. Lineage (GTDB taxonomy): Bacteria > Planctomycetota > Planctomycetia > Pirellulales > Pirellulaceae > JBLHLE01. The sequence continues at coordinate 1,412 of JBLHLE010000046.1, read as the reverse complement.
GTTCAGCATTACAGCAGTCTGCTGCCCGCGGAAGATCTGAGTGGATTCTCGAACTACGTTTCGCAACGTTCTCCTCACGCGCTGAACACAATCAACGGTACGGTTTCACAGGTAAACTTTGGAAGCACGACCAATAGTGGGCAAGTGATTAACGACTCTGCCATACAAATCAACGGTAATGGTTGGGTAAACGTTCGCGAGATTCGAGTGGCGGGATCGGCTCAGCCCCTGACGCTTGACTGGCCGACTAGTAACACGTGGACGACGCTATTGCCGCTGGAATTTGGCGTCAACGATATTGTGCTGGAAGCGTATGATTTCCGAGGTAACCTCATCGGCTCAGACAGCATCAGCATTGAAAGCACGGTCGCAAATCCCGTTCGCGAATTTCTTCGCATCAGTGAAGTCAACTACCACCCGCACGACCCTTCTGCCGCCGAAATGGCAGCAGGGTATACGGACGACGATGACTTTGAGTTTATTGAGTTCGTCAATACGAGTAACGCAACGACTTTGGATTTAACGAATGTTCAAGTTGTCGAGGGAGTAGATTTCACGTTTCCAGACAACACGATGTTGAGTCCAAACGAACGCATCGTGATTGTGCGAAATCTGCCCGCTTTTGAGGAACGTTATGGCGTTGGTATCAAATTGGCTGGCGTATACGACGGGCGATTGTCCAATAGCGGCGAGTTGATTCGAGTGATTGATGACGAGGGTGGTGTCGTTGTTGAATTCGAATACAGCGATGTTGGAGATTGGCCAGGTCGCGCGGACGGAAACGCGAGTTCGTTGGATATTATCGACGTCGTATCGAGTCCAGCGGACGCAGAGAATTGGCGCAGTAGTCGGGACTACGCAGGCTCGCCAGGCGCCGCGGGACTGGGAGGCTTCTTCGACGTTGTGATCAACGAAGTGCTGTCCCATACCGACGTGCCGATTGTCGACAGTATTGAACTGTTGAACACGGGCGGCCAGACTCTGAATATTGGCAATTGGATGCTGAGCGATTCGAATGGCAACTATTTTAAATTTCCAATTCTCGCCGACACGATGCTGAATTCGGGCGGCTATATCGTATTCGACGAAACGGATTTCAATCCGACACCGCTTAATCCCGGTCCGAATGATTTTGGATTGAACGGCGCTCACGGGGACGATCTCTGGTTGTTGGAGATGGTTGGCGGAGTGCCGACGCGCTTCGCGGATTCCGTCAGTTTTGGCGCTCAGTCGAACGGAGAATCGTGGGGCCGCTGGCCCAATGGAATTGGTCGCCTCTATCCGCTGGCCGAAGTAACGCTGAATACAGTGAACACCGGGCCGCGAGTCGGACCACTCGTGATTAGCGAAGTCATGTACGCTCCCGTCGATCCAGATGACGTGGGGCCAATCGAAGCCGCCAACTTGGAATA
>JBLHLE010000045.1:0-14832 GCA_047620805.1 Pirellulaceae bacterium | reverse complement strand
CCGTCGCGGATCGGATTTTCAATTCCGCTGGTTTCGATGATCGCCGTGTTGTTGCTGGCACCAGGCTGGACCGCCCACGCGGCCGATCTGATCCAGCCGCTCAAGCCCTTCTTGACTCAGTTTTGCGCCGACTGTCATTCGGGCGACAAGGCGGAAGGGGGACTGACGCTGGGCAAACTCGGAACGGACTTGAACGACGCGGCCACCTTTGCAGTTTGGGAGCGGCTCTATGATCGAGTGCAAAGCCAAGAGATGCCACCGAAAGATGCCGACCAGCCAAGCCAGCCGCAGCGCGAGCGGTTTGTGACCATGCTGGAGAAGCCTCTGCTTGCGGCCCATCGGGCAAATAAAGGGACGGTGCTGCGACGCTTGAACCGCCGCGAGTATCAAAATACGCTCAACGACCTGTTTGGAACTCAGCTGGATTTGGAAGGGATGCTACCTGAAGATGGCCGTTCTCACGAATTCGATAACGTGGGCGCAGCACTCGGTATTTCCGTGGCCCATTTGCAGCAATACCTGGAGGCTGCCAGGTTGGTCTACGATACGTCCGTCGCAAAAACTATCCTTGCTCCCAAACCTCGTTTGACTCCCGCCAATTTTCGCGAATCGGAGATCGCGTCCAGCATCGGCAAAACGTGGAAACGTCTCGAAGATGGTGCCATCGTCCGATTTGAAGGTGGCGGTTATCCGTCGGGGCTCTTGCGCAACTCCGGCGCTCCGGTCTCGGGCCGCTATCGTGTGACCATCACCGGCTACGCCTACCAGTCCGACCAGCCGATCGTTTGTTCCGTCGGCGGTGAGAGTTACACACCCGGAAGTGACAAACCAGTTTATAACTTCATTTCCTTTCCACCCGTTAAGCCGACGACCATCGAATTTGAAACCTGGATCGAAAAACACGACATGCTCGTCCTCGAGCCACGTGGAATTGCCCTGCCTCAAAAGCGACCTGAACAAATCGAGGACTATGAAGGGCCAGGATTCGCTTTTGTATCGGGATCGATCGAGGGCCCTCTGTTTGATGAGTTTCCCTCCCGCGGGCACCAACTAATATTCGAAGGCATAGACCGCCGCGAAATCGAACCGCGAAATCCGCAGGACAAAAAACGCGATTCGTATAAACCTAAGTTCGAGATCGCGTCCACCAACGAAAGTGCGGATGCCCAACAGTCGATCCAACGACTGGCAACTCGCGCGTGGCGACGTCCTGTGCGCAGCGAAGAGATAGGTCGCTATGTCCAATTGTTCGAAAACGAACGGGCTCAGGACAGTACTTTTGAGGAGGCGCTGGGGACGGCGATAACTGCCCTGTTCGTGTCGCCGAATTTTCTCTACCTACAAGAAGAGCCAGGCCGACTGGACGACTTTGCAGTAGCCAATCGGTTGTCATTGTTTCTCACTCGCTCTGTGCCCGACCAATCATTGCGAATACTGGCCGTCAATAAACAATTGACGCAGAACCCAAAGATCGTTCGTCAGCAGACCGAGCGGCTGCTGACTGTTCCACATTTTGATCGGTTCCTCACCGACTTTACGGAGACCTGGCTGAACCTCCGCGAAATGGACTTTACCGCGCCGGACCGCACGTTGTTCCCGGAATTTGATCCCTATCTGCGTTTCTCCATGCCGCGCGAGACCAAGCTATTTCTCCGCGAGTTGATCGAGGCGAATCTACCGGTCAAAAACATCGTGAAGTCCGACTTCGCCATGCTCAACGGTCGGCTGGCCGAGCACTATGGTCTGCCGTCTGTTTCGGGCCCAAAGATTCGCAAGGTGCAGCTGCCGCCGGACAGCCTGCGGGGTGGATTTCTCAGTCAGGCCAGTGTGTTAAAGGTTACTGCGAACGGGACCAATACTTCGCCGGTGGTTCGAGGAGTGTGGGTTATGGATCGGATCCTGAACCAGCCGCCCAAGCCACCACCGCCCGGCATTGCTGGCGTCGAACCGGATATTCGCGGCGCTGCAACGCTACGTCAGCTGCTGGACAAACATCGCGATTCCCAAAGCTGCAACGTGTGCCATCGGACGATCGATCCGCCAGGCTTTGCCCTGGAATGCTTCAATCCCATCGGCGGTTATCGGCAGCATTTTCGATCACTCGGTTCCGGCGAAAGAGTGGAAACAACGGTCAAAGGTCGAGGCGTCAACTACCGACGTGGCCAGCAGGTCGATGGCTCGGGAGAAACGGCAGACGGACTCGCATTTTCAAATTTCCAACAGTTCCGCGACCATCTCGCTGAGAACGACGCCGCTTTGGCAAAGGCGCTGCTGACAAAATTGCTCACCTTTGCCACCGGTCGAGAAATGGGATTCTCGGACCGTATTGAAATCGCTGACATCGTCCAACAATCGGCCGCCGATGAGTATCGAATTCGCGATCTCATTCTGCGGGCCACAAGTTCTGACATTTTTCTCTCAAAATAAGGCTGCCTCTAGTGCACGCTCCTCATATTTCTACCAGACCGTCATTGAGCCGCCGCCATTTTCTACGCGGCACCGGTGCCTGTTTGGCACTGCCGTTTCTCGAGGCGATGCTGCCGACCTTCCGATCGCCAGTGGCGGAAGCTGCGGAAGCGACCGGTGGCGCGCGGCGTTTCGTCGCTATGAATGCCCCGCTTGGATTTCATGTCCCGCACCTCATCCCCGCAACGGCTGGGACGAATTACTCACTGACGCCTTACCTCAAAGAAATCGGTTCCCATCGCCAGGATTTCACTGTTTTCTCTGGGCTTTCACATCCCAATCAGAATGGCAACAACGGCCATGCGTCCGAGATGAGTTGGCTGACGTCCGCCCAGCGCCCAGGACTGGCCGGATTTAAAAACACGATTTCGCTCGACCAACTGATCGCTCGACAGCTGGCCGGGGTCACTCGCCTGCCGTACCTCGCGCTGACCACGCAAGGTTCTTCGCTCTCGTGGACTGCAAACGGCGTTCAGATCCCGGCCGAGAGATCGCCTGCAAAGCTATTCAAAACCTTGTTTGTCGATGGGACAAAAGCGGAAGTTGCCAAAGAGTTGCGTGAACTCCGGCGTGGCCGCAGTATTTTGGACACCGTAAGTGGCGACGCCAAGGCACTGCACCAGAAGCTAGGTCCGCGCGACCGCCAGAAGCTGGACGAGTACTTTACCTCGCTGCGCGATTTGGAGCGTCGCATTCAGCAATCCGAGGAATGGTCGACGAAACCCAAACCACCGCTGACCGGGGACGACGCCCAGCCACCAAAAGACATAGCGGACAAAACCGATATCTTGGCCAAGCAGCGGCTGATGTATCACCTGATCGCGTTGGCGCTACAGACTGATTCTACCCGCTCGATCACCTTTCAATTGGGAGCCATGAACGCCGTTCCAAGTAACATCCCTGGAGTGAAAACCGACTGGCACAACCTCTCTCATCATGGCCGCGACGAAGCGAAGATCAAGGAGTTGCAAATTATCGAACAGGCAGAGTTTATCGCATTCAACGAGTTTTTGACTCGACTGAAAGGGACTGAGGAAGCAGGCGGAAGTTTGCTTGACCACACTGCCGTGCTGTTTGGCTCCAACCTCGGTAATGCATCGTCTCACGACTGGCACAATCTGCCAATCATTCTTGCCGGCGGAGGTTTCAAACATGGTTCTCATCTAGCCTACGACGCCAAAAACAATGCGCCGTTCGCCAATCTGTTCGTCTCGCTGGCGCAAAGGATGGGGGTCGAGGTGGATTCTTTCGGCAGTAGCACGGCGGCAGGTGTTCGAGGATTGGAGATGGGATCATGAACCTAATCGGTAAACTGTTTTTGTTTGTCTGGGCTTGTCATTTTTGTACTACGGGTGTTCGTGCCGAAGACGTTCGTGCAAGAGACAAGGCGAAGCAATCACACCAGAAGCTCGAGGCGATCGGAGGATCGTTCCTGTGGGGAGGCAAGGAACTCCGCATTGGCAGCAAGGAATTCACGGACGACAAGATTGCCTTGCTCGCCACTCTCGATCCGCCTCTGACGATGTTGAGTGTTTATGGTTCGGGTTTGACCAGTGCCTGCCTGCCAGAGATTGGGAAACTGACAACATTGGAGCAACTCTCTCTCAGTTTGCCGGACATTAAGGATGCCGATGTTGCCGCACTCGCTTCCCTGACGAATCTCGGCAAACTGACGCTACGGTCCGATACGAAAGAGGGGATTTCGTTGACGCCTGCTGGCTTTTCAAAATTGAAGGCACTTACCAAGGTGGAACATCTCGGCATCGGCGGTCACGCATTTCCGCCCGCTGTATTGGCAGCGGTCCCGGACGTGTTTCCTCAAATCAAGACACTCGACATGAACCACACGTTCTCCAACAATGCCGAGACCCTTCGCGCTTTTGCTAAGTTCGAACATTTAGAGCGAATTGTACTGGGTGGAAATCCGTGGTTACCGAAAGACGCGATGGCGGAAGTGGGGAACATTCGCACGATTCGCGAACTCAACTTGGTCCATACTGGCGAGAAGGACTTCGGCACGGTCGTGCGATCTCTTCAGGGCCATCCCAACCTCCGGAAGATTGAGATGGCGGTTCGCGGGGATCAGCTCACGGATGATCTCATTCCGATTTTCCTAACAATTCCGAACCTGGAGGAATTCACTTTCGGGAATGACAAGGGGCCGCTGACCGATGCCGCTGTCGCGACGATCGCGAAGCATCCCAACATCCGCGTGCTGAAATTGTCGCACCCATCGTTCACCAACAAGGCTGCGGAGTTGCTTTCACGGATGGCCGGGTTGGAGGAGTTGCTAGTCGATTGCGAGAGTTTTTCTGATGCGGCCTTCGCTCCCTTGAAAGACATTTCAAAGTTACGCGTCCTCAATATCGGTAGTTACTTCCGCGGACCAGCCATCACCGATGCCGTGTTGCCGCATCTGGCCGAACTGAAGGGCATTGAGAGAATCTCACTCTTCTTGCATTCCAACGCTTCTTTTTCAAACGAATCGCTTGAGAAACTGCAAGCCGCGCTGCCGAAAGCTGAAATCAAGTTGCGTTGGAAAGAAGTTCAATGATTACAAAATTACTACCCGTATTCATTATTCTATCGTTCGTCAGCGTCCGCGCATTTGCCGAACCGGAGATCAGCTTTAACCGGGATATCCGACCGATTCTGGCCGACAAGTGCTTTCCATGCCATGGTCGCGACAAGAATAAGCGCGAAGCAAAGCTCCGGCTAGACCTCCGCGAAGCGGCAACCTTGGAACGCGACGGCAATCGCGTCATCGCACCGGGGAAGCCAACGGAAAGTCAGTTGATCCGTCGCATCAACCACGTCGATCCGGAGCAACGTATGCCGCCGCAAGACTTCGATCGTTCGACCACTGCGGAGCAGCGCCGCTTGCTGGAAGCCTGGATCGCGGCCGGCGCGAAATACCAGCCGCATTGGGCTTTTATCTCACCTCGCCGAGAGGCGCTGCCAAAGGTCTCTGACGATAACTGGCCGAAGAATGCAATCGACTATTTCAGCCTTGCACGCCTCGACCGCGAAGGGTTGACGCCGTCGCCATCGGCGAGTCGCGAACGCTTGCTTCGTCGGCTCAGCTTTGACCTCACTGGCTTGCCACCAAAGCTCGCTGAACTCGAAGCCTTTCTCGCGGACACTTCGCCGCAGGCGGTTGAACGAGTGATTGACAAGCTATTGGCCCGCGACTCTTACGGCGAACACATGGCGGTCAGTTGGCTCGACGCCGCACGCTATGCGGATACCAATGGCTACAACAACGATACTCCCCGATACAACTGGAGGTGGCGCGACTGGGTCATCGAAGCCTTTAACCGTAATCTTCCGTTTGATCAGTTCCTGACGGAACAGCTCGCTGGCGATCTTATCCCGCAGGCGACGGTAGAGCAGCAGTTGGCGACCGGCTTCAACCGCAATCATAGCGTCACATCGGAAGGTGGGATTATCGACGAAGAATATCGACTCGAATATGTTGCCGACCGGGTCAACACCACAGCGACCGTGTTCATGGGACTTTCACTGCGTTGTGCGCGATGTCATGACCACAAATTCGATCCCGTTTCGCAAAAGGAGTATTACGCGTTTTCAGCATTCTTCAACCAGGTTCCTGAAACAGGTTATCACAAAGAACACGTCGGCAACCCCAAGCCAGTGATCCAGGCGCCGACGCCGGAACAAAACGTGGCCATGGAACAGCTGACGCTAAAACTAAAGACACTCAACGCGAAGATTGAAAGCCGCGACCAACTCGACGATTCGATGCGGGCAGCACTCGTTGCAGAAAAGGACCAGACACAGAAGGCCCTGGAGGAGTTGAAAAAGGGTATCGCGACCGCGATGATCATGCGGGACCAGCCGCAGTTACGCCCGACATTCGTCTTGATGCGAGGCGACTACAATAAACCTGGCGACCAAGTGTCTGCTGCTACTCCGGCCGTTTTTCCTCCGTTCCCCGAGGCCGCGCCGCGGAACCGTCTCGGCTTGGCGCGCTGGCTTTCCGACGCTCGGCACCCGTTGACCGCCCGCGTGGCGGTCAATCGCCTTTGGTATCAGATGTTCGGCATCGGTATTGTCGAGACGCAGGAGGACTTTGGAACACAAGGCGCGTGGCCGTCGCATCCGGAGTTGCTCGACTGGCTGGCCGTGGAGTATGTCGAAAGTGGCTGGGACACCAAGGCTCTGCTCAAGCTGATCGCACTTTCATCGACCTACCAACAGATGCCGCGCGGTACATCGGAGCTGCGCGCCGTCGACCCGCAAAACCGGCTGTTGGCGCGGGGACCGCGATCGCGTTTGAGCGCCGAGATGATCCGTGACAACGCGCTGGCGATCAGTGGACTGCTGACTCGCAAAGTTGGCGGTCCCAGCGTCCGACCCTATCAGCCGCTCGGGCTCTGGACGGAAGTAATCGTCGCCGACGACAGTTACAGTGGTGGCAAATACGTTCAAGATCGCGGGCAAGATCTCTATCGCCGCGGAGTTTACACTTGGTGGAAGCGTACCTGCCCACCACCAGCGTTGAATACCTTTGATGCACCTGACCGCGAATTCTGTTTGGTTCGCCGAACGACGACTAACACTCCGCTGCAAGCGTTGGTCATGCTGAACGATCCAACACTTGTCGAAGCGGCGCGCGGTTTGGCCCAACGAATTCTCACTGAAGTTGACGCAGCGCCGGAATCCCGCGCGAGCTTTGCCTTCCGTCTAGCAACTTCGCGCTCGCCGCGACCGAACGAACTAAAGATTCTCGTCGATACATACGAGAGGCAGCGAAGTCGATTCGCCGCGAATGAAAAAGGTGCGATCCAATTGCTCGCGGTCGGTGACTCGGACCCGAGTCCTGCCCTCGATAAAGTCGAACTCGCTGCCTGGACGACCGTAGCGAGCATGATCCTAAACCTTGATGAGGCGATTACTCGATGAAACATCTAGAAGAATGCAATTCCCTCCTCAATCGTCGCCGCTTCATCGGAAACTGTGCCACTGGGCTTGGAGCAGCAGCGCTAACTCAACTCGATGCAGCCGCCGCAGTCCGCGATTTCGCGCCCCAGGCAAAACGCGTGATCTACCTGTTCCAAAGCGGTGCGCCGTCGCAGTTGGAGACGTTTGATTACAAGCCAGGCCTGCAGAAGCTGCACAAAACCGAATTGCCCGACTCAGTGCGAAATGGCCAGCGCGTGACCGGCATGACCTCAAGTCAAAAGAGTTTTCCTATTGCCGCGTCGAAGTTCAACTTCCAGCAGCACGGTCGCTCGGGAACCTGGCTCAGTGAATTGCTGCCGCATCATGGCGAAATCGTAGACGACATTTGTCTTGTCCGGTCGATGTACACTGAAGCCATCAACCACGACCCCGCCATCACACTGATGCAAACGGGCACTCAGCAACCCGGGCGTCCCAGTTTCGGTGCCTGGGCCAGTTACGGTCTGGGCTCGGAGAATAAGGAATTGCCCGCGTTTGTCGTGATGATTTCCAAAGGGAGCGGACTGCCCAACGCACAAGGGCTCCTCGGCCGATTGTGGGGCAACGGTTTTTTGCCCTCCAAACATCAGGGCGTCAAATTGCGCAGCACCGGAGACCCCGTGCTGTACCTTGCCAATCCCGACGGACTGACGCGCGAAATGCGGCGGGACATGCTCGACGGGATAGGCAGCCTCAATCGCCTGCTGTACGACGAACTCGGCGACCCCGAAACGAATGCCCGCATTGCGCAATATGAAATGGCGTTCCGCATGCAATCGTCGGTCCCCGAGCTGACCGATATCTCGAAAGAACCAAAACACGTGCTCGACATGTATGGCAAAGATGTCATCAGACCGGGCAGCTATGCGGCAAACTGTCTGCTGGCCCGCCGGCTCGCCGAGCGCGACGTGCCGTTCATCCAGCTCTATCATCGTGGTTGGGATCAGCACGGCAATCTGCCCAATCACATCTCGAAGCAGTGCCAAGACGTGGATCAAGCGTCCGCTGCATTGATCAAGGACCTCAAGCAAAGGGGGATGCTCGACGACACGCTGGTCGTGTGGTCCGGCGAATTCGGACGATCGGTTTATTGCCAAGGAAATTTGACGGCGGACAACTATGGCCGCGACCATCATCCGCGTTGCTTCAGCGCTTGGCTGGCGGGCGGTGGGATCCGCCCCGGCATGGTCTACGGCGAGTCCGATGATTTTTCCTACAACATCGCCCGCGACGGCGTGCATGTTCACGATTTGCAAGCAACCATGCTGCATTGCATGGGCATCGACCACAAACGCCTCACCTTCAAGCATCAAGGCCGCTACTACCGGCTGACCGACGTACACGGCAAAGTAGTAAGACCCATTTTGGCGTGAGCGGAGTCACAAACAGCGGTTGGTCATCCAGAAATAACGTCGCGCGTCGAACCACTTAACTTCAGCCTCTTCGCCGACTCCTTCGCATACTAACTGAACGCCGCAAGTTACTGGAGTTCACTCAATAAGACGGTTGGCTATGGGCTGCGCAAAATCCAGATTTCACGGAATGATTTCTTTATCCGGTTTTTGCAAAAACTCCCCTGAAACGCCGATTTTGCACAGCCCAAGTAGGCTAATTGTTTTCCAAGGAAAAGAGTCTCCACGCCCGGCGAAACCTGAGTTGATGTTCCAATGGAGTCGTTGCGGTTGGCAGCGAAAGTACGTCTCAGTTGGCAACGCGGAAAGAACCGGAGGCACGGAGTGCATAGGCGACCGCCGGAATGACGACCGCGGTGCCCGGATGGCATCCGATGGCGCAGGGCTTGGACGCCCGGTGAATAGAGTTAACGGTCCGTGAACTCGCTGGGATTTCGGTAGCGTGGCTGCCATGATAGGAGGTAACTACTTTGCAAAAGGGGTGCTTGTGCCAAGGAAGAATTCGAGAACTTATCGCCGATCTGGTGGCGGCGGGATTTGAAAATCGGGGAGGCAAAGGGAGCCATCGGAACTTTATCCATCCGAAAGTTGCGAAACCCGTTACGCTTTCTGGCCAAACGAGTGACGACGCAAAGAAATATCAGGAACGTTCTGTAAGCAAGGCAATCGAGGAATCCAAGTCATGAATGCTGCCGCAAAATACGTCAAGCTTATCGAATGGTCCGACGAAGATAATTGCTTCGTTGGTAGCTGTCCCGGTTTATTTTACGGCGGTTGCCACGGTGAAGATGAAAAATCCGTTTTTGCCGAACTCTGCCAGATCGTCGAAGAAACAGTGAAGCTGTACGAAGCTGAAAGGAGGCCCTTGCCGCCCATAACATCTGGGTACGATTGGGCAAATACAATTACGAACTCAACTACGACGAGTTAAATCCGGTCGCTGAACGGCCGCCTTTAATGCCCCAAGGGAGACGGTGACCGTCTTCCGAGTGCAGGGTGGCAAATCATTAACCGGGCAGTCGTCAGCTTGTCGATGCTGACGAGTTTGGGGATGTTAGCATCCAGCGTACGACGTTGAACGTCAGCATTGGAGATACGGCACATGCTCAACACGTCCAACAACTTCGTCCCGGCTCGAAAGTCACCAGCTTTGAAATCCCGAAGTGGATGGACGATTTTCTTCAAGCCGACGCGATTCCACAAAGTGGCTATCGGACAAACCCACTGAACCAAGGAGCAATGGCTCCCAAGGTGGTGGACCCAACGACCCCTGGTCGATCTTATGAGTTGCCAAGCGTTTGGTCCGAGTGGCTAGAACAGAATGCGATTAGAGGAAGCGGACAGGTTCGATGAATTTGCTAGATGTTGAATTGGTTGTTGTTGTGAAAAAGGGTGGAGCGTTTCGATGGTATCGGAGCGATCGAGACCTGTGGGTGCTTGATCTTCCAAAGTGGAAGAAGGAATTCGTTGACGCAGGGTACGAATTGCCAGCCAGTGACCCGGCAGAAAGATTTGGCATTCCGGTAGCAAACGAACATACGATGGACCATTTCCTCACGGAAATGCAGCAGTTCGAGATAGAGAAATCGAAACTTGAAAAAGGGCTGAAGGTGCGGTTTCCAGATGCACAATCATGGTGGGATGTCGGCAAGTTGTTTCCCATCATGTTCGTGAACTGTGACAAACGTCATGTGATGGCCTTCTATCCAGATGGGGCTCGGATAGAACGATACGTTCCAGATGGATGGGCTGGTGAGTTTCATGATTTTGCGAACAACGCCAGCGAAGAAGATTTCCCGCTCTGCGAGAGATTCTGGGTTCAAGATGGAATCGATTTTCTTGCCATTCTCAATGAGCGAGCCGAAAGAACAGCGGAGAATGACTGAGCCTGCCCCAAGGCCCCAATGTGAGATTCGAGCACGCTTTTCAAACGACATAATTCGTGTTTACCAAGCGTATTCGTCGGCGATTGCTGAGCCAGCAATAAGAGCACAGAAATTTGCTCCACCGTTTAAGATGGCCCGGATTACGTGGATCAAGCCTTCGTTCTTTTGGATGATGTACCGGTCAGGTTGGGCGACAAAAACCGGTCAGGAGCGTGTTCTGGCAATCGATATTGCACGAGATGGATTTGATTGGGCTCTCCAGCATGCATGCTTCAGTCATTTCGATGCTGGTGTACAAGAGTCGTGCGATGCGTGGGAAAAGCAGAAGGGGCTTAGCCCGGTTCGCATTCAGTGGGACCCAGAACGCAATTGTCATTTTGAGCGACTTGATTACCGATCGATTCAGATTGGACTGTCAGGAGATGCTGCCAAACGGTACGTGAACAATTGGACTCAGGCGGTCATAGACATCACGGAAACAGTGCGAGAGCTTCGAGAATGTGATGTACATCTGAGGCAGGCCGCTTCGGAAGAAATTGCAAGCGAGGAACGCCCGTATCCAATATCAGTGAGTCTTGCTCCGCAAATTGGTGCAGCAGTGAGTTAATCAACCGCATCATGCTGTGTGGCAGGAAGCGAGTTCGTTCGTTTGTTCAACAAGAAACGCCGTCGACTTCTCTCAGTGGCCCCTGCCTACCACCCTTTCTCCCGGGTTTTTCTCAAACAATTGTTCTATTGTTCTTTTTGAGAAAGTGCCGTTGGCATTTGCGTTTTGCCTGGGCATGATGCACAACGGCTGGTGATCTGGCTAACGCCAAAGCAAACGCCGGCGCACCTGCGAGCGAACGAACAAAGGGTGCTAGGAAACAATTAGCCTACCGTCTTGCTAGCGCAAGATACACAAGCTGGGCGGATGCCGATTTTGGACTCCTCCGAGATCTGAAACTTTTGCGACTTGCCTTTGACCTGGTAGGTGCGTACTCTTCTGGAAACAATTTCTCAAGCAACGACTCCCCGCTGTTGCATTCACCTTCTTATGGATGGGGATGCTATGTCTACGCGGGGAGAAACGATCGATCCGTTGACGGTCGGTGTCTATCACCTTTGGAGTCGCTGTGTTCGTCGCGTTTGATGGTGCGGCTCTTCTCTCCGATGATGCCGAACGCGTCTTCTCTGTGGCATGCGAGTAACCAGTCAACTCGACTGATTCTACTTGCAGTTTACGCATGATTCTCCAGAAATAACGTCGAGCATTGAGCACCTTGGCCCAGCCTCTTTGCCGATTCTTTCGTATACTTACTGAACGCCGCAAGTTGCTTGAGTGCTCTCAACAGGACGATAGGCCAATGCTTTGCTTCGCTAGTGCTTTGCTTCGCTAGTGCTTTGCTTCGCTAGTGCTTTGCTTCGCTAGTGCTTTGCTTCGCTAGTGCTTTGCTTCGCTAGTGCTTTGCTGCAACGGCGACAGCACTCCCGACCGCTTGATCGGCGCCGAGGATGGCCATATGTACTACCGTCGCCAGGATTGAACTCGCCGCGATGTGCGGTGACAGGCATTAAATCGTCGCGATCGTTGATGTCGACGAGACAGTTATGATACGATCGCAATAGCTAGACCATTCATAGCATTCCTAAAAAGAGCCGCCTTCATGTCCCGAATTGCACACCGTCGCAGACAACTGCGCATTGAATCTCTCGAATCACGGCGAGTCCTCACGGCGACGACACTTGTTTCCACACCTGATTACACGCTGAAACTCGACGACTCGGATTCGTTCGTGATCATGGAAGTCCCCAGCGATGGCTATACAGAGTGGGACAATGGCACTTCTAGTCGGTCGCTGGCGACCCAACGGATCTACGATCTGTTTACCGACGATTTCGATTTCATCATGTTCGTTAACAATGCCTCCACGCATTCGGCCTCGTATTCGGGGCAGTATTCATCGGTGCAAAACGAAATCACTGGCACGGGCGATAGCATCTTTGATCTAACTAGTAACTACGGATCGGCTGGAGCACTGCAAGGAGTAATTCACTTGACCCGAGGTAGCGGCATACGAGGTGGTCCGAGTTTGCATGAAATAATGCATCGCTGGGCCAACGACGTCACTTTGCTGGGCGGTGATACTTCGGGACATTGGGGGTACACCAACGTCGGTGGTCAACTCGGCGGCTGGCAGTCGGGGACGTTGGTCGACAACGGCAACGGCACATTTAATGCGGACGGCCCAACGGGCTCAGACTGGTTTGGCACATTCGCCAACGGCGGCAACGGCCTGCCGTATTCGCAATTCGAACTTTACCTGATGGGATTGATCGACGCCAATGAAGTGACACAAGACATCATTGTGGCCAACGATCCCGTTTGGACGAATTCCGGGATTGGCGAGTTCTCGGCATCCAGTCTCACCACGTACTCGATCGGCGACATTGTTGCGGATGAAGGTCCCCGTGAACCCAACGTCGCCAATTCGCAAAAAGACTTTCGCGCCATGGTCGTCGTCGTCTCCGCCGGGCCGATGAGTGAGGGAGAGCAAACGGCGTTCACTACCGACATCGCGAATTTTAGTGCCAACGGCAGCGATGGAATCAACGGAATTTACAACTTCTGGGAAGCGACTGGTGGTAGAGCGAACATTCAAATGGACGATTTGGCCGCGACACTCGCCGACAGCGGCTCAGTATCGGGCACCATCTGGGAAGACGTCAACGAGAATCTCGTTCAAGACGCGGGCGAAGTGGGAATACCCAATCGGCAGGTCTACTTGGACGGCAACGGCAACGGCGTCCGCGATGAACAACGAGATACGTTTTACGCCAGCGACGTCACCCAAGATATCGCCGACCAGGCGACGACAAATTCTGTCCTACACTTGAACGGCTACGCTGGCTCGATTACCGATCTCAATGTCAATCTGTTCATCGAGCACACTTCCGATCAACAGTTGGAAGTAACGCTGATGAGCCCGACAGGGACGACCGCGACTTTGTTCAATTCCGTGGGCGATGGTGGTCAGGATTTTCTCGACACGACATTGGACGACGAGGCTGCGACGCCGATCGGCAGTGGCGCGGCGCCGTTCACCGGGTCGTTCCGACCAACGGAGTCGCTCTCGGCGTTCGACAACGAGGATCCCAATGGCAATTGGACCCTGTCCATTACAGATTCAGCGGCCGGCGGCGGGGGTCGATTGGTTGCCTGGTCGATCGATCTGGGCACTGGCCAGCAAGAGCCCGCCGCATCGACAACTGCCAATGGCGACTATCAAATCGATAACGTGGCCAGCGGTGAATACGAGGTTCGACAGGTTCCGTTTGCTGGATCGACTCAGACTTTCCCCAGCGCTACCGCGCGACTTGTCGTCACAGAAATAAGCCTGAACACTCCTGATTGGCTGGAGATTCAGAACGTGTCAACAGCTGCGATCGACACTACCGGCTGGTCCGTCGCCCTCGCTGAAAACCCCGCGGGAGGCATCAACAACATCAGCTCCGTCGTATGGGATCTGCCAGATTCCGTCAATGCAGGCGAGGTTCTCTATCGAACCGACACCAACGACAACTATTGGGGTACCAACATCAACTGGTCCGAATTCAACGGCGCGACGGGATGGGTGATGATTATCGACGACACCGGAAATATGGTCGATTGGGTTGGCTGGGGCTGGGCGGAAAGTGCCCTTTCCCAGCTGGACGTGACTGTCAACGGACACGTGATCCAAGGCGTTGGGTCTCACTGGTCCGGAACGTCGCCCAGTGGCGACGACCCGACAGCCGACCAAACGGGGACCCTGCGTCGCATCGGGGCAGCCGATACCAATTCCGGCGCCGATTGGGAATGGAATGCGCCCGGTTCTCTGGGGATGGAGAACCCGGATCTGACGACGCCCCTGTCTGCAAGCGATTTCCATACGATTTCGGTACGAGCTGGCGAGGTGACTGACAATGTCGACTTCGGAAATCTAACGGCCGATGCCCCTCCGCAGGTTACTTCGGTCGAGCTAAATGCCACGCAGATCGATCCACCCGATCTGGCCAAGGGACCTCAACCAACCAAATGGCAAGTCCAACGCAGCGATATCCGTTCGATCGAAGTCGCATTC
>JBLHLE010000044.1:0-14933 GCA_047620805.1 Pirellulaceae bacterium | reverse complement strand
TCGACGAGCTGCTCTTCGGAGACTGCGTCTGGGGCGGACTCGATAATGTCGCCCAGCGAATAGACTTCTTTTGACCAACGAGGCGCGGAGCCATCCGCTTGTTCCAACTGCTCAATGGTAGTAATTACGACAGCGCCGTCTTCAAGATAATAGCGAAGACTAGAATCCACTTTGTAGATTGTGTGTCGAATAAGCGACTTGAGCGGGATGTTGGACACGCGCAGGCTAACCCGCTCATTTCCGTCGAGCGACAGTTCGGCGAGCGTTTCGGAGTCGACTTGGATTCTGATGCCAAACTCGTCTCCGAAATGTTTGAGAACGGCGGTCCAAGGGGCGTCTATTGCCTCGAAGTCGACGATCCGTTCCAAGTCCGGACTGGGGGCTTGCTGAACCGTTGTCGGGAAGAGAGTTTCGCGCGTTATCAACCGCGATGTCATCCACGAATGAATCACAATCACAATGAGAGCGAAAGAAAGAACCAGCGTAACGACGCGGCGCATGATGTTGACCGTTGAGATGTGGTGGGGTGTCGCCTTGCTGGAGCACATTGTACCTTGGTTGTTCGCCGATTCCTAATCAAGCGTAGCCTTCGATTTTGCGAGGTTGGATAGCCCATGCCTTTGCTGCAGATGAGTGAACCCGTCAATAATAAGGTGCAAAATGGAAGCCGACGTTTACTTTCTTCCGGAATTGCTTCAGCCCAGCGATATCGAAGGTCGGATCGCCGTAGTGATCGATGTCTTGCGAGCTACCACAACAATCAATTTCGCTCTCGTCGCTGGTGCCGATTCCGTCCGCCCTTGTCTGGAGGTCGAACAAGCCCGCGAACTGGCCAGCGGTATCGATAACGCATTGCTGGGCGGTGAACGCGGTGGACTGCCGATCGAAGGTTTTGACTTGGGCAACTCTCCGCAGCTCTATATGCCCGATGTCGTGTCCGGCAAGACGATCGTTTTTACGACCACCAATGGCACCAAGGCCCTGCAGGCTTGCTGTTCTGCCGAGCGCGTGCTCATCGGTGCATTTGTGAATCTTGTTGGGCTGGTCTTGCAACTCAAGCAAACGGAGACGCCGCTGGCGATAGTATGTTCGGGTACCAACGGCGAGGTCACTCGAGAGGACGTGCTGATGGCCGGCGCATTGGTGCACGAACTTTCCAAGGAATGCGAAGTTAATCTAGGTAACGATCAGGCAATTTTGGCGTTGGATGCTTGGCGCAGTTTAGGCGAGCGAGGGGAATGCCGCGAGCGACTCGCCGAAGAACTTCAACAAACTCAGGGCGGCAGAAATCTGATGAGTCTTGGACTCCAGGACGATATCGTATTATCGGCATTGCGAGACCGATTTCGCATTGTGCCGGAGTTGGATACCGCAGATTGGTCGATTCGGTTAAATTAGTGGATTCGGATGAGTAAAAGGGGACGGGGGGCAATAGCCGAACCGGGCCGTCGCGTGCTTCGCACTATTGGCCCCCGTCTCCTTTGACCGCAATCGACTGTTGTTATTGTTAATTCTGAACCTACAAACGACCGGCGGTGTCCTTTGACATCGTTGGCCTGAAATGTAGTTTGTAAAACCAGTATCGCTTCGGCGTCCGGCCAGGACGCCCTCCCAAAAGAAGGAAAGTGGACCCCAACCATGAAGATGGAAGACCTTGTCTCGCTCTGTAAACGCCGAGGTTTTTTGTTTCAGTCCAGTGAGATCTATGGCGGTCTCAACGGGTTTTGGGACTATGGCCCGCTGGGCGTCGAGCTGAAGAAGAACATCAAGGACGCTTGGTGGAAGGATATGGTCTCGGGCCACAATGAGATGGTCCAAGGGGAAAACGCTCCCGCGACTCACGAGATGGTCGGTTTGGACTGCACCATCATCATGCACCCGCAAGTCTGGAAATGCTCGGGACACTACGATCTGTTTCACGATCACATGGTCGATTGCCGCGAGTCGCGAAAGCGCTATCGCTACGATCAAGTTCGCGGTCGTTGGGCGGAAGCCAAGGGCAAAAGAATTTTTGTCGCGACGGTTGTCGAAGCAGACGAGGAAGACGAGGTCACTCAACGTCGCGCCATGAAGTTTTTCAAGCTGCGCAGCAAGAATCTGGAAGAGTTGTCATGGGACGGCGGCTACCTGACTTTGCCGGAACTTGAGGATTTCGAGCAAGTGCTCGCCCCCGATGCCAAAGAGCTTGGCACGTTGATGGAGCCGCGCGAATTTAATTTGATGTTTAAGACTGTCGTGGGTGCCTTGTCAGGTGAAGAAGGCACAGCATTCCTCCGACCGGAGACCGCTCAGGGTATCTTCGTCAACTTCAAGAACGTCTGCGATAGTACTCGAGTCCGCATTCCGTTTGGGATCGCTCAAATCGGTAAGAGTTTCCGCAACGAGATTACGCCCCGAAACTTTACTTTCCGTTCCCGCGAGTTCGAGCAGATGGAAATTGAGTTCTTCTGTCATCCCGACGATTCTCAGAAATGGTATTCCTATTGGCGCGATCGTCGATTGAAGTGGTACACCGATCTAGGGCTCGATGGCGAGCGTTTGATTTTACGCGAGCACCACCAAGACGAGCTGGCTCACTACTCTATCGGTACCGCCGACATCGAATACCAATTCCCATTCTTGCCGGACGGCCAGTACGGTGAATTGGAAGGTGTGTCCCACCGCGGTGATTTCGACTTGCGCAGCCACATGGAAGGTAAGCTCGACCCCAACACCAATCCGTTTGAAATAGAGAAGGACGAGAATGGCAAGCCCAAGTATCGCGGTAGTGGTAAGGACCTAAAGTACCGCGACGATACTTACAAAGAGGCATTCTTGCCCCACGTCATCGAGCCGTCGGCAGGTGCCGATCGCGCGGCTCTGGCGTTTCTCTGCGAAGCGTACACGGAGGACGAGCAACCCGATGAAAAGGGCGCTATGCAGAAACGCATTGTGATGCGTTTTAGTCCTCGCATTGCGCCCATTAAAGCGGCTGTGTTCCCACTCGTCAGAAAAGATGGTATGCCGGAATTGGCGAAAGAGATCTACGGAGATCTGAAGGAACACTTCAACGTCTTCTACGATGAGAAGGCGGCCGTCGGTCGTCGCTATCGACGTCAAGACGAAATCGGTACGCCCTTCTGTATTACTATCGATGGACAAACGATGGACGACGGCACTGTGACTTTCCGAGACCGAGATTCGCTCGAACAATGGCGAGTTCACAGGGATAACGTCGTGGAAGAGCTGCGCAAGCGAATCTGCTGATCGCACACATAAACCGATCGCTCGTCGATATTTACGAGGCGGGTTGGGCTGCGCAATAAAGACGCCCCAACCCGCACGTTTTCTTTTGGCTTGTGTCTTTCTTCAATTACTTGGATAATGAAGCCAAGAGGTAGGAGCAGCTGATACTGCCATACTTCGCACGGGGTTTCATTGCCTTGGGTTTCAGCGACTTGGGTTTCAGCGACCTGGGTTTCAGCGACCTGGGTTTCAGCGACCTGGGTTTCAGCGACCTGGGTTTCAGCGACCTGGGTTTCATTGAGAGGAAGAGAAGATGCGTAGCTTGATCAGTGCGTTGTTGTTGACACTGGCGTTGACCAGTTTAGCGGTTGCTGGAAATAGTCACGTCCGCGTTCACGTTCACGGCAGCAACCACCACGCGGGTCATGGTGTTCACTACGGTCATTCTCACAACCACTATCGGTCGCATTCCTACCGACAGTTTTCAAACTACTCGCCGTATAACACGATTCGAAATAGCCTGTCGTATGGCGTCGGCGCGAGCCTCTATTTCAACTCGCCTTCGTACTACCGATACTCGACTCCCTACAACAACTCCCGATCGTATTACTCGCCCTCGTATTACTATGCTCCGTCGCGCTTTTATAGCTATCCGAGCTACGACTATTGTCCCTCGGCAGCGATCGGTAGCAATTCGGGCGTTCTGCTCGGTCGGGCGGCTCCTCGCGGCTCGGTGATCCAGCCATCACTTATTCAGCAAGCCCAAGTCGCTCAGCAGATCGATCCTCAGCAGTTGCGAGTCGTCGCAAAGCCAGTCGCTCGCGGCATCAAGATGCAGGTTATTGAGCACGATTGGAGTTCGCAGCACGCTAGTCGCGAAGATGTAAAGAGTGGTGATGCGCTGTTCCGAGACAAAGACTACGATCGCGCTTTGTTGTTGTATGACGAAGCCATCAAACGCTCGCCTGAACTAGCGGAAGCTCATATCCGCCGAGCCATGACACTGGTCGCCAAAGGCGAAGTGGAAAACGCGGCCGAATCGTTTCGCAAAGCACTTGGACGAACGCCCAACCCAATGGGCTATCGTTTCGCCTTGCGCGAGCTTTACAAGACTAATGAAGTCGACAAACAAGCTCATCTCGATTACGTCGCTACCAAAGCCCTCAAGAACCAAGCCGACGGCGAGTTGTTTTTCGTGCTCGGAGTCATGCTACATCTCGATGAGCAATACAATCGCGCCAGTAAGTTTCTCGACTTCGCAGCTAAGCTCGACGGAAAAACGCATGGCGATTATGTGCGCCGCCTGTTGGCCCCAGTTAATCACAACATCGCCAGCAGCGAAACGTAGGCCCACGGTCGAGCATTCATCACGTTACACACTGGAATTGCTAAGCACTGGAATTGCTAAGCACTGGGTCGGCTGTGCACTTGGTGCGAGGTGTCGGTTGCTTGGAACGACTAAGCGTCATGCACGGTTTCTCTAACCAGTGCCACGACAGGAAGGCAACGCTGAGCACTGTCATAATGGATAGTGCCGCTGAGATTCGCAAATTCGACTCGAATCCGAATTGCCCCATCAAGATATGCAAGATTGGCATATGGAAAATGTAGATTCCGTACGACATGTCCCCGAGTCGAGGCATGTCGCCAAGATGCGGAACAACGAATGCGACATACATTGTCATTACTGCCAGCGCGGCGGGGCGAAGTAACGCAAAGCCCAGCCCGAAGTCCACGGCTAAACCAGCGATCGCTGCAACCAACATCAAGTGACTGTGTCGCTTGAATTCGTTCAGGTACCGATAGATTGCGTAACCGCAAACGAAGTACGACATCTGTCCGGGCAATTGTCGGCTCAGCGTTTCCAGCATCCCCATGCCCGAAGCGGCGGCAAGTTGCTCGAATGATAGTTTGAAAATGACGGCCAGAAGATAGATTGCGGGAATCGCAATAATTGGTCGGCGACGAAGTAGTAGCGCAAACACCGGCACCGATGCATAAAACATTAATTCGATTTTGAGCGTCCACAACGCCCCATTTACTTGATGGGTGTTCGCCGATTCGAAGACGCCCGGTAGTGTCCCGTGCAGGAAATTCGTAAACGTAAGGTTGGCGAGTAAGTACTTCACCCACTCGCTACCGAAGTATTCGTGCATCGATACTGACGTCAACAGCGCTCCGCCAAATGCACATCCAAGCACGACTGCTAGATACGCTGGCAAAATTCGCAAGCCTCGTCTCAACGCGAACGATTTGAGAGAAGTGGAGCGATCCCAGCTTTGGAAGATTAGGAAGCCACTGATCACGAAAAAGCATTCGACCGCGACAAACCCAATCACTCGAAACGGAGCGATCCAAAGATCACCTTCCATTGCCGGTATGAAGAATCCGACCATGTGACCTAGGAGGACGGAAAATGCTAGCAAGAACCGGATAGCGTTAAGGTTGTTGGCGCGACTGCGATTGCTGTCGTAACTGCGATCGCTGTCATAGCTGTCATAACTGGCCGATGAACTCATTTGTGTTCGCCCTTTTGGAGACTGCATTGTTTGTTCGTGCAGGTGTCGTTGGTCTGGAGAGGGCATTTAGGATTGGGGGGGGCAAGATGGGATAGTTGCAAATCGAGTGCCAACCGCAAGACTTGGGAAAGCCGCGGATTTTTCCAGGTGAATGTTTGTTTTCCGCATCAATATGTTCGATTCTTGCGCCGTCGTGCCAGCGGATTGCTGCTAGCAGCCTAGGCGTCAAAGGACGTAAAAACCGTCAAAATCGATACAGCTTCACACGATGGTGTGCCGATTTCTAGGACTGTCTAGTGTTATAGTCTAGGTGTGAAATTGCAAAATGTGGTGTAATGTTTGCCAACAAGACGTTCCAGGAGTCGCTTCGACTAGCGATGAAGGCGTTGTCTGTTGCGCTCGTTGCAGCGAAGCTTTGACGTCGCGAAACGTGCGGCAAAGCGATTCTCCAATCGATACGCCCTTGTCGGAAAGCCTTGGGCCACCTGAGTTATCTGACGATTGGCAGCTGGAGCAAGAACTCCGCGCCGTCGAGCTGATGATGAGCTCATTGGAGCTTCCGATAGCGTCTCCACGATCAGAGCAGGTTCACGCCTTCCACTCGGCGCACAATGTTCATCCACCTCAACAGTCGCCAGTACCGCTACCGTCATCGAACACCAAGACTGAAGCGGCCAAAAGATTCACATTCCTGTCTTGGACGATGCTTGCATTCGGTTTGATGGCTTTTGTGTTCGGCGGCGTGCTTCTGGTTTGGTCGTTTGCCACGGGCCGCGGCGATCTTTGGCAACTTGGGTTGCCTGTTGCGTTATGCGGTCAAGTCGGTCTGCTGCTCGGTTTGATTTTGCAGCTCGAAGGTTTATGGAAAAGCAACCAAGAGACCTCGGAGACATTGGGCCATCTGGATGATCAACTCGACGAGTTGCGACGAGCCACGGCGATGCTGAACACGACTCACAGCAGCGCTTCACAGTCGTTCTACGTACACATGGCCGATGGTGCGAGCCCTCAGATGCTCTTGCACGATCTCAAAGGCCAGCTCGATATGCTCTCGACGCGGATCGGCGAAACGCGCAGTCGAAAGAACGGCTAAGGCACGTTGACGGCCTTGGGATTGTTGCGAACGATTCCCGAGCCGCTGCCGTCAGCGAAGTTATGACACCGCGCACAATTGCTCTTAAAGAGGCTCGGTTAGTTCTGCAGGTGGAGTCGCTTCTGTAGGTGGAGCCGCTTCTGAAGGCTCGGTTGGTTCTGTAGGCGGAGCCGCTTCTGTAGGCTCGGTTGCTTCTGCAGGCGGAGTTGCTTCTGTGGGCGGAGTTGCTTCTGTGGGCGGAGCCGTTTCTGAAGGCAGATCGGTAGATTCGTTGGGATTGGCGGCTGGAGTTTCACCAGGTGTCGCGTCTCCATTTGTTTGGTCGTTACCAGTTTCGCCAACTGGTGCTGCGGAGTTAGCACCGCTTTGCCGGACCGCCTCCGCTTCTCGCTTGTTGTCGTAGGCAGTTTTTGCTGCCAGATCTCTGTCGTCGCCACGCAACCATCGAACGAGCATGTCCAATTCGTGAGCGGAGAGCGAGTTCTTTTCGGGAGCATCAGCTGACGCTGCAAACGATGGCATGCGATCGTTGCCACCGCCGTAGAATCGTTCGTGGGAAGGATCGGCAATGAAGGCTCGCAGCCATTCCGCCGTTCCGTAGCCAGACAGATCGGGCATCTCGTCACTCTTGCTGCCAATCTCGTTTTTCGCATCCAGTAAATGGCAGTCGGCACAGGCGTAGTTGTCAAAGGAAGCTTGGAATGCCTCGATTCCTCGTTCCACGGCGCCATCGGTGCGGGCCTTCTCATCGGACTCGAGATTGTCCAGAAGTCCGACCTGAGCGACGAGCATCGCGACGATGTCGTCAAGTTGTTTTTTGCCGTCGGCATTAAGCGCTTTTAAATCGTCGTGTACAAATGCCGCCATTTCTCCGTCGAGGTGACTTGTTTTGCCGAAGACGCCGTTACTGGTGATGCCGTGTTGCGGCTTTTCGCTAGTGTCAATCGTCAAGAATTTCCTAAACCACGCTTCGGTTCCGAAACCGTAGAGGTTGGGGGCGGAGACTTCGCTGGCGAGGAGGCCTTCACCATTCTCGTCGGCGTATTCGTGACAACTAGCACAGTGGCGTTTGAACAAGCGGGGACCCTGCGTTTCCGGATCGTTCTTTTGCAAGGCAATCGCACCTTCCCGCGGAATTCCGTAGAAGTTGACCAATTCCCGGATTCGTTCGTATTCGTGTTCGCCCTCTTTCACGGCGTCGAGATAATCCTTAGACGACAGGTACGGTGCTCGATACTCCGCTCGTTTTTCTTCTTCGTCGTCAGCGGCGAATTTTTCTTCGTCGTAGGGGCCGTGAATTGTGTAGTAATTATCTTCTTGCCAGGCATCGTACGTCAGATATCCAGCGGCGAGGAACATCAGCGCAAAGACGGCGACGTTCACTTTATGTCCAATTCCCAGCTTCGCCACGATTGGCATGGCTGCCAGATAAGCGAATAGGAGGCCGGGAACAACGATCGCTCCAATGAACTCCGACTTAAAGTACTTCAACAGTTGGAAGAGGAATAAGAAGTACCATTCGGGGCGGGCGGCTTTATACTCTTCTACCGCGTCAGCGGGTGCGGTGAGGTGAGCCCCTAGGTCGGCTCCAACCGACGATCCACTCACATAGCCGCCAATGTCCCAGTGAATGGTTGCCAGCAAAACGACCAGCAGCAGCAAGGCGCAAGCGACGCCGTCCTTGAGAACCTGCATCGGCCAGAAATATTGAGATGGTTTGTTCTTGGGATTATGTGTGGTGATTCCATGTTTGCGGAACATCGCCACGTGAAGTGCGAGAAACAGAACCAATAACGCTGGTAGCACACCCGCATGGAGTGCGAAGAACCGGGTTAGCGTAAGGTGTCCGTAGTCGCTTCCACCAACGACAAGCTTTTGGAGGTAGGCGCCGCCCGGTGCAAGTGACATCAAGTTCGTCGCGACTTTGGTTGCCCAGTACCCTTTCTGATCCCAGGGGAGCAGGTAACCGGTGAGTCCCAGCGCGAGCGTGATCTTCATCAGGATCAAGCCGAGCCAGTAGTTCATTTCACGAGGAGCCGTGTAGGCTTTGTCGACGATGACTTGCAGCATGTGAATCGGCAGCAGCACGACCATCGCTTGAGCCATGAAGTGGTGAATGCCGCGCAGCAGCCAGCCGCCCTGCATCTCGTTCTGGATGTAGTACACCGACTCCCAGGCGTTTTGGCTGCCGGGGCTGTAGTGCATCCATAGGAAGACGCCAGTCACCGCTTGTGTGATGAACGCGAAGACCAGCATGCTGCCAGTCACGTATCGCCATTTAGAGCCACCGGGGATCTCTTCGTAAAGAGCATCGTTAACAAGTTCGCGGTAGCCAGTGCGATTGTCGAACCAATTGAGTAGCGATTTCATAGTTTTGGCTTCTGCTCGTGGATACCGGTGTAGTAATCAACGTACTTGACCCAGATTTCGGATTGATCGCTGAACTTCTTTTCGTCGTACTCGAGGCGGTCGAGGGCCCGCGGGCTGGGATTTTCCTTGCCAGGTTGATCGATCTTTTCGCCATCGAGGTTGAAAGAACTGTTGTGACAAGGGCAGAGCAGGGCGGTGTTGGCTGGGTTGGGAGCCACGGAACAACCTGCGTGCGGGCAAGTGGCGTGAAAGATTTTTAGCTCGCCCAACAGCTTGTCGCGGATCAGGTAGACCGCACCGACTGGTTGATCGGGTGTGAAATTCCAAGCGTCGATCTGATCGGTGATCACTGGAAAGCGTCGCGGCAGGCCGTCTGCCGGCACCGCTTCGAGGCTACAGATCCGAATGAACCCGTCGGAGCCACCATCGCCGGATCCACCATCCGGTTCGCGGTACGCCAGCGGCACTTGCGGCTGGCGGCTAATTGGGTCGATGAAAACAGCCAGTCCCGAGATTAGTGAGACTAAACTGATCACTCCTCCGATGGCGATCGCAGCAAATTCAGCAACGAAATTTCGGCGCGGTTGTGCATCGGACGATTTTTCCGGCGTAACGGACGAATCGCTCATCGCGTTCACCTCCCCATGAAAGTGTTGACTTGGTGAATAAGACGCTACGGATGTAACGTTAGGTGGGTCATTCGAGGCGGCGGGTTTAAAACTGCTTGCGATGTAGGTAGGGACGCGTGCTAGGCACAGGTTAAATCGCGAGCGGTCGGCAAAACTGTTGTCCTCCCTGACGGATGAATTATCGCATAGCTTCGCGCACGACGTCAAGAACTTTCGCTTGGACCTCTTCAAACTCGCCCTCTAAGAACGCTCCAGCGGCAGCTTTATGTCCGCCCCCACCAAAGATTTCGGCGATTTTGCTGCACTCGAGATGGCAACGACTTC
This sequence comes from Pirellulaceae bacterium, assembly GCA_047620805.1. Taxonomy (GTDB): domain Bacteria; phylum Planctomycetota; class Planctomycetia; order Pirellulales; family Pirellulaceae; genus JBLHLE01. The sequence goes on along the minus strand of JBLHLE010000044.1, from coordinate 4,773 downwards.
GGAAACTAATTTTAAATCCACCCGTTAATTGTTCGACGCAAATTATCGCAAACTCAACTCCAGCAATCGCCAAAGACAAGTTGATCGCGTCTTCAGTATCGCTGGGAAGAGCGCCGGTCGTTTCGAAATCGTTTTTTCGCACATAGGTATGTGCAAAACGTCCGTCGAGCTCGACCACGATCCGTGAAAGGACCGTTCCACGCAAACGAACTCGGCCAGCCGTGTCTTGTTCGTACAGCGAATTATAGATTTCGGAAGGTACTGCACCCGATTCGATCAGGTGCGCGCCGACTCGGTAAGTATAACCGTCGGCGGAACTGAAACGGAACCAGCCCGTGTCAGTTGCCATCGCGGCGAAGATCGGCATCGCCATTTCCGGTGTCAATTCTACCCCGAGTTGTTCGGCTGCCTCGACAACCAGTCGACCGGTAGCTTCCGCAGTTGTGTTCTTGAACGCTTCGGCGCCTAGCTCGTCTTCACTGACGTGGTGATCCAAAATAATCTTTTTGCAATCGAGTCCTTTTAGCACGTCGCCCATGGGGCCGAGTTGAGCCCAGGCACTCGTGTCCAAAATCATCATTATTTCGCGGTCTTGCAATTCGTCGAGTGTAATAGTCTCGCCGATCACATAGATCCGATTAGTAGGATCGATGAAATCGAGGTTGGGCGGTGTGGGATGGCCGTTGACGATTTTCACGTCTTTGCCGAGTGTCTCAAGAATCTGCGCCATGCCGAGTTCACTTCCCAGCGCATCGCAATCGGGCCGGATGTGACTGGTCAGCAGAAATCGTTCGTGGGAGTTGATGATGTCAACAAACGCTGACCAATTGATCGACATAAGTTTTGCTCTCTGAGTAATCGTGGTTGGACGTATTTGGTTTGGCTTAGCTTGGAACGGTTACTGCTGTTATTTGGAGCAGCCGTGAATGCCAGGTGCGGCGTCCAGCTAATTGTGTTCAAGTTGTTAATTGGGTTATTGTTACGGAACTGAGGCGAAGACGGGAGGGGAAGTGCCAGATTTATGGAACAAAGTCGACCAATATGGCTCATTTGGGCATCAATTGGGGTCGGCGAGTTTTCGCGCTTGTTCGACGTCAATGGCGAGTTGGGTTTTGAGGTCATCTAAGGAGTCGAAGGATTGAATGTCGCGCAAACGGGCGAAAAAGTCGACCTCAAGTGGTTCGCCGTAAAGGGTTTCGGAGAATCCGATAAGATGCACTTCAACTTTTATCGCATCTTCGCCGAAGGTCGGATTGGGGCCGATATTGATTGCGGCACGCCAGCTTTGCGAGCCCTTGTGAGCGCGGCCGGCATAGACTCCCACGCCCGGTAGTAACGTGTCGATGGCGTCCAAATTGGCAGTTGGAAAGCCCAGTTGGTTTCCGCGACGCGCTCCGTGAACCACCATGCCACGAATGCGATAGGGCCGAGTTAACAATTCACACGCCTTGCCAACATTTCCGGCGGCGACCAGTTCACGCACCCGGCTGCTGGAAACGAATGCGTCACTGTCGATCAGTGGTTGGACGATTTCCAATGCGACGGAGTTGCGGTTGCACAATTCTTGCAGGGTCTCAATATCGCCGCCGCGGTCGCGACCGAAAAAGAAATTTGGTCCCTCGACCATTGCTTTGGCCGCCAGCTGCCGAATGATGATCTGATCAAAAAACTCTTCGGGAGTTAGCCCTAGTAATGCTAAATCCGTAGGATAGGCGACCATCGCGTCAATTCCGAGTTCGCCCAATAACTCGGCTTTACGCTCGGTCCACGTCAGCGGCGGAGGTGCCGCCTCGGGTCGAAGCAATCGGACTGGATGCGGATCGAAAGTGAAGACAATGGCAGGACCATTCGCGCGTTCGGCAAATCGACGCAGAGTCTGTATAATTCGCGCGTGACCACGATGAACTCCATCGAAATTGCCAATCGCAATGGCACCGCGACGAAACTCGTCAGGCAGGTTTTCAAGGTCGCGTAGTATCTTCACGAGATAGTATCTTCACGAGGCAGTTTTTTCACGAGGCAGTATCTTCACGAGGCAGTATCTTCATGAGGCAGTATCTTCACGAGGCAGTATCTTCACGAGGCAGTTTTTTCACGAGGCAGTTTTTTCACGGGGTAGTTTTTTCACGGGGTAGTTTTTTCACGACGCGATTTTAACACAGGAGGTGTTTTCGGGAGGAGGCACAGAGGCCCGTCGGTACGTCCATTATGTTTGCCGGGACCCAATCGAGGAAGTGTCAGTTGTAGTGAGTGGCGGTCCAGAGCGGGTTTGTTTAGACGCCACCGAAGCCAAAAGACTGTTTCGTTCGTTTGTAGCGGTCGTATGCTGCCGGAAGGTATTTGATCAGGTCATTGGCCGTCATCGAGATTTCGCCCATCGCCTCTTCCGCCGCGTCTCCCGCCAATCCGTGAACGCGGACAGCAAGTTTCGCGGCATCCATTGGGCTGAATCCCTGTCCAATCCAAGCGGCGATGATTCCCGTTAGCACATCGCCGGAACCACCTGTCGCCATTCCCGGATTGCCGGTGGAGTTGACATACAACTCTTGGCCGTCGGTGACGACAGTGTTATGTCCCTTCAATACGACGACAGCTCCGCATTGTTTGACCACGGCAACTGCCTGCTTTCCCGGCTCATCGTGTTGCATTACCTCGTCTTTTCCAAGTCGATTGACGATGCGAGCAAATTCGCCTGGATGAGGTGTCAGGACGCGTGGTCCGCGAGCATTCTTCAATGCCGATGGATGTTCGCTGAGAGCGTTCAGGGCATCGGCGTCGAATACGATGGGCGCTTCGACGGTCTCTTGTAACCAACAAACAAGTTCATCCAGATCGCTGGAGCGTCCGAGTCCCGGTCCGCAGGCGATGACGTCGGCGCGATCGAGATGAGGCTGTAAAACCGTCTTGGCTGTCGCGCTGATTCTGCCGTTAGCGTCGCTGGGTAATGGCACGGTCATATAGCATGGGTTGAAGCCCGCGACGACATCTACGCAGGGATCGGCCGTGGCGATTGTCACCAGTCCCGCTCCGCTTCTTAGCGTCGACGTTCCGCTTAGTGCTATCGCTCCGCACATACCCCGCGAACCACCAATCAATAGCACTCGCCCGTAATCGCCCTTGTGGCTGTCCGCGGAGCGCGGCTTGATGACGGGCAGTTCGTCGGTTGGCGTATAGTCTGACTGATTTGTCATGATGTCGCAGTTTCTCGCCGATTTGGGTCGCCGATTTGGGTCGACGGATTGGATCGACGGATTGGGTTAAAGAATTAAGTCGACGGATTGGGTTGTCTCACTCCGTCGGAGCGTGGTCTTGTGAGCTGTTTGTTTGAGGTTCGCTATGGTCGGAATTGCCACGTGCGTTGGCGCGGGCGGCGATCAGACCAGCGACGTAGCCGCCCTTGAATCCCGCATCGATGTTGACGACCGTGACGTTCGACGCGCAGCTGTTCAGCATTCCCAGCAGCGCCGCTATGCCACCAAAGCTCGCTCCGTAACCGATACTTGTGGGCACGGCAACAATGGGACAGGCGACGTATCCGCCGACGACGCTCGGCAAAGCGCCTTCGAGTCCCGCGACAACAACGATGGCATCACAGCTCCGCAAGACCTCGACATGTTTTGGCAAGCGATGCGGCCCGGCAACTCCAACATCGTGAATGCGAACCGTTTCGACGCCCATCCAAGCGAGCGTTTCCGCTGCTTCGTCCGCCACGGGTAAATCACTTGTCCCTGCTGTGACCACGGCGACTCGACCACTCTTAGCCATTTCGATCTCGGAATTTGACGAGCTGGCGATTGGGATTCGAAACGTCCTGGCCGAAGTGTGATACTGGCTGGTAGGAAATAGTTGGCAAAGCTGCTCCGCTTTGGTCGAGTCAATTCGAGTGGCGAAAACGTCCGTTCCCTTTTCCTGCAGCGAACGAAAGATCTCCGTCAACGTCTCGACCGTCTTGCCTTCACCGTAGATAACTTCCGGATAGCCACATCGTCGTTGGCGATCCAAGTCCAATGTAGTATCGGTTAGCTGTAGAGACTGCTCAGCAGGGCCCGGCAATGGAGCAATCTGCGACAGAAAGTCTGGCAGCGAAAGTTCACCTCGTTGCAGTGATCGAGCGAGTTGTTCAAGGGAAGACTTGGTCATTGCAATTTGTTTGGTATTTATCACTCGATTTTTGTTGTTTTGAATGGCTCTAACTCTTTATACCTCAAATCACTTACGTTCAACAGTATTCCGATTGCGCGGAGGAATCTCAGCGGTTCCGGTTGCGCAATGGCGGGTTCAACGTCTATGTGAGTAGTAGCGGAGGGAAAACGGATTGACGGATCGGAATTTGAAACTCGAACAACTGCTGGATTCCAGCGGTCCCAGACTACTGGGGCTGTTGTTGCGGGTGACTTTGCGTCAGCATGTCGCCGAAGATCTGTTGCAGGATTTGTTCGTGCGCTTGGCCGGTTCGGATGCGTTCTTCTCTTCGGCAAATCCCCACGCATACGCCTATACAACCGCGATTCGTTTGGCCTTTGACTGGCGTCGCTCCCGCGCTCGCCATCGTCTCGATTCCCTGCAAGACGAACCCGCGGACAAACAAATGTCGCCCCTGCATCGTTTACTGCACGACGAGCGGATGGCGACCGTGTTGGACGCGATGAGTTTACTAACGGAATCCGATCGCGAGATCCTTGTCCTGCGGCATCTGCAGCAGGAAAGTTACGAGGCGATCGCACAGAAATGGTCGACAACTTCGCATCGAGCTCGAGCGATTTGTCACAAGGC
>JBLHLE010000043.1:0-15138 GCA_047620805.1 Pirellulaceae bacterium | reverse complement strand
TCGCCCCCTGAATGACGCCGCTGAAAATGACGCCCAGTTTAAACGCTCAATCCGAAACTAGTTGAATAACTCAGAAATCATGGCCATGCGAAACTACATTTACTCGTTAATCCTGATCCCCTGTTTGGCGCTAACTGTTGTGGCTCAGCCACCGGCTGAGGCAACACCAGACGGTGCACTCGACGATGTGAGCCGCGAGGTTACACAGCTGGAGGGTGAGTTAAACAAATACAAAGACAACACCCCCGAAGCGGCAGCGACGATGTTGAAGTTGGTCGATTTGTACCATACCAACGGTCGAGTTTTCGGTTTAGTGCGAGTCGCTCAGCGATTTTCCTCTTCGCAAACGGCGCATCCACAACATCAGGCAGTAATGCTTAAGCTGCTCGACGGTTTGGAGGTTGTTTCTCGGAGCGAAGATGCCGCAGCGGTTTGTCGTCAGTTCCTGGACCGCTATCCAGAGGCACCGCAATGTTCTGATGTCGAGATTCGATTGGTCACTACGTTGCTGCAGATTCCAACTGACCGAATGGCAGCGGCGAAGGCAGCGCAAGATGTTTGGAAGCGGCATGGCAATACAGAAATCGGACGCGAGTATGCAGCAACCGCGATTGGAGTTTATTCGGCCATTGGCAACGGCGTAGCGGTCACCGCCGCAGCTACTCTGGCTGACGAAGTATTTGAAAAACTACCTGCCAGTCCCTACTCCCGCAATATTGGCCTCCGCGCGTTTTACGAATGGCGTCGAATCAGTCAGTATGCCAAAAGCGTTTTGACGGGAAATAAGATTCTCAAAAAGGGAGTGTTGAATCCCGCGCAAGATGCCGAGCAACTCCGCGTGCTTCACTCGGAAATGGCGCACAGCTACGCCAGTCTCGGACAAAATGCCAACTCGGCGACAAGCTATCAAAGCGCGCGTGCCATCCGCAATGATGCCTATGTACATTTGCAAATGATTTATCGCTTGCATGCAGCGAGTGCCAAGTCGGCCGAACTCGCACCGTTGGTAAACCAATATGTACAGTCGTTTCCGGAACGCAATGACAAGTATGCTGCTCAAAGCTACCTGGCCCACGCCTACCTCCGAGAAACAGAGACTGACAAAGCTCGAGCACTGTTCGCTTCGCTGCTACCTTTCGATGCGACTACCAATGCGAACGGACAACACTACATACAAACTACGGGTCTGGAACCCGCCCAGTTGACGGCGACCGAAAACATTATGCTCGACGCCATTCGCAAGAATCCACAGCACGGCGCTTACCTGCGATACTGCCTGGCGACGTATCAGTACAGTGCGATCATGAAGGATACGGAGAAGACGCGTCAGATGTATCGCGAATTGGCTACCAAGTCGCCGTCCGATGATGGCCATTCTTCTGGTGCCATTAACTGGCTGTTATCGAATGCTGTGGACGATGCACAATTCAAGGCTGAAGTTGTCCGCTTGGTTCAAGCCCGTAGTCAGTTCATTCACATGCCGGGCTACCGTACCTACATTAAAACGTGGCAGCAAAGCGCGAGCAAAGCCAAAAAGGACCCAGTGCTCAAGGCGCGAGCCGATCTTCTCGCGACGGAACTCGCCAACTCAGAGCGGGACCCAATAGTCGCTTTGACTCTGAAGCACACTTACGCAAACAGCGCCGCTCAATCGAAAATCCGACAGCAACTAATGTTGCCAGCAACATTGGCGAAACTCAGCGATGAGCACGCCCGACGTTTGTTGGAGACGGAAGGCTATTTCATTCGCCATTATGGAATTCCTAAGACCGACTGTACTACAGCGTACGGTCTGCTTGCCAAGCGATTTCCGAAGGACTACACCGCTGCCCTTCTTTACTTGACAGCGGCCACTGATTACAGCCCTGCCGAGGTAGGGAAAGAAGCGGCGTTGCACTTCTTAAGTTTCGAGCCGGTGGATAACAATTACGACGTCTGGCGGCGCTTGTTGCAGGCGGGCGACCGGGCTGAGGACACGGAACTCGTGAAACGTGGCTACGCATGGACGATGAAAGCCACTGCCAAGTATGGCAAGAGCTCTCCAAGTTCATCGGGCATGGGCGACATTTTGTTGAAGCACAAAATGGAGAAAGAAGCGATCGACTACTGGACAACCTATGTAGATTTCGACCGCAACTATTCCGAGTCCCGCGATTGTGCAACTCGCTTGATCGCTCGCAAAGAAGGGGCGGAGCGATTGGCCTACGCCCAAGAAATGTTCAAGCATGATACCGATTTCCACGGTCGATACGCATCGTGGTTGGCAGACGATTATTTCAAAGCTGGCGACATAGACAACTTTGTGAAAGTGTTGGCCGAGACGCAAAAACGCCAAAACGAGCGGCCCTTCCGCGGCTGGGATTTCGACCCCAATCTCGCAGTTGGCTGGGTCGGCGCAATTCGTGCCAACCAAGAGGCGACTGATGCCAATCGGCAAAAAGTCTACGCCGCTATTGAAAAGATGCAACTGTCGAGTGGATCGGCTGCGGCAGCGATGGCTCGCCTGGAAACTCAACCCGCCGATCAATCGACTCCCATCGCTCAGCTGTTGCTGTGCGCCCAGGCGTCGAAGATCGCTGTCGACAATCACCAGGGTTGGGATCCGCTGATGACTTTTGTCCAGGCAGCTCTGACTCGCAAGGATTACATCCAAGCGGCTACGCTGGCGACGGGAATGTTGAATAACATTCAATCCGTTGACGAGGGCCGCCGCAAAGCAGGACGCGACGTCGTAACGCAATGCTATGCCCGCGTCGGACGCGTTGGTTTGACTATTGATGAAGATAGTCCAATTGCTCCCCTGATGAAGGCCGCACTCTATCTCCGATTGGGTGACGAAAACCTCGCCTTTGACGAGTATGAAGCGAACAAGGCTTTGTTCGATGAACATCGTAACCAACTGCCCGTCGACCTGATTGGCTTCGTGACCAATCGCTTGATCGCCGCCGGTGGCGACAAGAACCACGAGTACATTGAAGAGATGTTGCGAGGCTGGCTCGTTAAGAATAGCGAGTCGACTCAAATCGACGCTGCGGCCAAAGCTCGCGTGCAGTTCTTACTTGGTCAGAACTACTTCAAATCGAGCCGCTACGATCTGGCTCGAAACGAGTTTACGACGACTGTTAACCGCTACCCAGGAACTCCCGAAGCGATCGAGGCTCAGTTTGGTATCGGCGAGACATTCATGTCGCAAAAGGTTTTCGATCAAGCCGAAGCCGTGTTCGATAAGTTGGCTCACAGTACAGAGACCGACGTTATTGTCCGCGCCGAGTTCTTACGCGGTGTGTTGGCGTTTCGACGAGGTGATCGCGACGACGCTCGCGATATCTTCCGCGGCGTTTTGGAGCGAGTTCCCAATGTCAAACTTGCGAACCAAGCTCTGTTTAATCTCGCGGAAGTGTACGGCGCCGAACAAAAGTATATCGATCAACTCAATTTGCTCCGCACAGTCGGCCGATTGGGACGTCGCAGTAAGCGCTACCACCGTCCCGGTATGGCCCTGTCGATCGTGGTTCACGATAGCGACCTGGGGATCAGTCGCGGACACAATAAGATTCCCGTTATCGTGACAACGAAGCCCGGCGGCGACGTCGAACGAGTGTTCTTGACTAGTGCTGGTGCCGGAAAAGGTTTGTTTCGCGTGGACGTCGATACCCGACTTGGGCAAGTAACTGTCGGTGACAATATTTTGCAATTAACCGGTTTGGACACGATCGAGTGCGACTACCCGGCTGAATTCAAAGCTCAGTTTAAGAACGTACCATTGTCTGACGTCGAAATTCGAGTTGCTGCGAACGCACAATTTGAAGCGTCGAGTAGCAAGATCGTCGAAGCGAAAAGTGAATCGTTCAGTGAGCAACTTGCGCGACAAGCCATTGAAGATGAAGATGAAGACCAGCGAGTTTCGCAGGCCCGGCCGATCAACCAGATTAAGCCCGGCAATTTGGTCTATCTGAAGGTCAGCGATCCCGATCGGGATTTATCGAACGAAGTCGACGAAATCGTTGTCAAGTTAACTGCCGATAGCGGTGATCAAGTACAGGTAGCTTTGGCGGAAACCGGTCCGCATACTGGTCTCTTTGAAGGCACTATTGGCACCGCCGAATTGCCGGCGGGAGCCTTGGCAACCGACACGGCAATCGATCACAGTCCTTTGATGGCCATCGATCCGGATCTGGAAACTTATTGGATGAGTGCTCCCGATGGCGCGACTCCGAAACAACTGACTATCGACATGAAAGACCTGCGGTTGGTTTCGCAAGTTAAGATTTCTTCGCCAGGAGGTGCCACAGGCGCTCCTGTTCGTGGCGATTTGATGGGTAGTCAGGACGGCGAATTCTGGTTCCGCATTGCCAGCCAACCCCCTCGGCCAGACGGAACTCCAGTTGCGGAAGAGTATGGCAAGATGACGCGTCGCGTTTATAACGGCAATCACACAAACTTCACGACGTGGGCTCAAGTGGTTGCCCTCGCCACGAACTCTGCCGCGATCGACGAGGCGGCAACTGATGAATTGACTTGGGAGCGAGACGCCGATGAAGAAAACGGCAAGAAGGCTTATTCCGTAATTTGGCACGGTAAACTGCTGCAGCCACAATCTGGCGCCGCTCGGATTCGTGTCGACGGCGGTGCGACCGCGATGTCGATCGATGGACAATTGGAATTGCCGCTGGGCCGTGGAGCACGGACCATCGATGTTTGGCTGGATCGCGGATTGCACGATCTGACGATCTTCGCCGCCTCCGCTGGTAACTCGCAAGTAGTGTCCGCCACGCGAGCACGAGCGAATTTGACTTCGGCCAATGTAATTCTCACTCCATTCCGGGCCGCAGACTTCGATTTGGAAGATCCTGTCGCCGAAACGGAAGGAGTTGCCAAAGTTGGTGAGGGAGTTGAGATCGTAGCGCTCGACGATGTCTGGGAATTCCAGTTCCCACAACGTGAACTGCGTTACACCCGACTGGTGGCAAATGAGTATCGAGGTGAAGCACTCGCCATTAATCACGTTGAAATCGGCAACGCAGCTGAGAACTACATCCCGACCGATCAGGATGTTCTGTCGTTGTCGACTAACGAAGTGTTAGAGATCGCTGCGGGCGATGTAGTTCGCGCCACTTATACGGATGAATTCACGCAAAATGAACTTGGCAGTACCCAGTTACTGACGCGCGAACTCACCGCAACTTACAACAATGCCAGTGTTGCTTCGATCGCGTACGATTTCGTCCGTGGAGGAAGTGGCGCTGTTGCAACGCAACGCAAGGATCTCAAACGTATCGACACCGGCGAGCGACTGACGGTTGAAATTACGGATTACGATCAAGATCAAACCAATGAGCAAGACACAATTCGCTTCCAGGTGATCGTCAACGACGGACTTCCGGTTCTGTTGACGGCTACAGAGACGGAACCCTATTCCGGTATTTTCGCCAAGGAAGTCGACACGACTGCGACGGAGGAAGAAGGCAAACTGACGGTTAAAAAGGGCGATCGGATATATGTTCGCTACATCGATACGCAAAACACATTCCCGGGACATGCGGTTCCGCGCGAAACGGTTGTGTACGTGAACGAACCTTCAGACGGCCGCGTACGGATTCTGGAGAGTCGGGTTACGCTCGCCGCAGCCGATTCGAAGGCCCCGCCGCGGGTGAGCTATCTACCGCCCGACGCCGCCACCGAAATCAGCGGCGTGGCATTTGAAGCGCCCCTGACGGTCGAAGTCATCGATCCCGATCAAGCCAAAGATAGCCTCAGCAAAGTTGTCGTATCATTAGTCACAAGCGACGGTGCCACGATTGACGTCGAGTGCGAGATTTCGACTAAGTTCGGAGACGCCCGTCCCGGCGAACCGCAGTGGGCATTGGAGGAAGGCCGATTTATCGGACAAGTGATCATGCAGTTGGGAAGCAAAGCTAGCCCAGCAGCAGTTCCACTCACGTCTGAAATGCCGCGTAATCTTGTCGGAAGCGTGAAGTTCGGTGAAAACGCCGACGAGGCGTCGATGGATAACAATCTTGTCACGCGAGTGTTAAACCTCACGGGACAGGACGTCATCGAAGCGAATTATCAAGACGAGCTGCGGCCAGCAGGTAAACCTGAAAAGCTGCTGTCTCGCGGCAGGTTATTGTCGAACGGAAAAATGGCAGTCACCGACCGCGACTACGAAAAGGTCATCGATCGCCTACACGTTGGTGAAAGACTGTTCTTGATCGTTACCGATGCCGATCAGGATCGCACCGACGAGCGCGATACGGTTGCCGTCGAAATCACTGGAGAATTTGGCGAACGAGAGATGGTCTCGCTTTCCGAAACGCTGGCGCACAGCGGCGTCTTCACCGGTTCGTTTTTGCTGAAGGCTACTGAGAAGGCTACGCCTGACAATCTAGACCCGGCATCGCCGGAGATTGAAAGTTACTTCGGCGATACGCTGGGTGTTCGGTACGTCGATGTCGCGGCTAGTACCGAAGACGGTCGGCTGGAAGAGATTCGTCAGCTGCCCGTCGTCATTGGCACCGATGGTCTCGTCGCTGCATTCTCGAAGACGTTCAACGACGAAACGCTGGCGGTAGAAACCAAGTTCCGAGTTGCCGAAAGCTACTTTGAACTGTTTAAGAGTCACAAGGAACTCGACCGCGGCGACGAACAGAAGACGGATCTCGAAGCTGGACGCCGGGTGCTCCAAGAAGTGATGAAGGATTACCCCAATCCAAAGTACGCACCACGCGTAGCGTATTTGCTAGGTCAATTTGCCCAGGAACTTGAGCAGTGGGACGAAGCGATACGATCGTATGAACTCATTCTTCGCCAATTCCCCGACCACACTCTCGCGGCCGACGCGCAATACAAGCTGGCGCAGGCGTTTGAAGAGGCGGGTGAATTTGATAAGGCATTGGAAGAATATGTAACTCTCGCTGCGACCTACCCGCAGAGTCCATTGATTTCGAGCGTCATGATTCGAATCTCGGATTACTTCTATAAGAACGAACGATTCGAAGTAGCCGCGCAAGTTGGCCAGAAGTTCCTCGAGAAGTTTGAAACGCATGCTCACGCTTCTCGTATGGCATTCCGCGTAGGACAGTGTTACTACAAGGCTGAGAAATACAAGGAAGCCGGCGAGGCCTTCGATGACTTTGACACGAAGTTTCACGACGACGAGTTGAGTGCCGATTCTGTGTTCTGGGCGGGAGAAAGCTATCGCCTAGGCAATAACAACTTTGAAGCGTTCCGCCGATACCAGAACTGTCGCTATGACTATCCATCCAGTGAAGCCGCAAAGTATGCTCGCGGTCGATTAGCTCTGCCGGAAATGTTGCAGCAGTTCGAGCAGGATGTTAACAGTTTAGACCAGCCGTAATCGTTCACTCAACGCCTAAAGACTCGGAATAACGCCGATGATTTAGACCAACAATCGCGACGCGGGTTGTCTTCAATGACAACCCGCTTTTGACCTCCGCTTCGCAATCCCACACCCGCAACCCCCACCAACATACCTACCATGCTGTATCTCTTGCTCACTATCGCGTTGCACCAAGTTCCAGTCGATGATGGTCCGTCGCTTGATACCAATCCACCGCCAACGGTTGCCGCCGAAGCTGCCAATCCAGATCCGGCTGGTGTAGATCCGGCCGACGCAGATCCGGCAGGTGCAGATCCGGCTGGTGTAGATCCGGCCGACGCGGCGGCAGCGGCCCCCGACGGCGAAGGGGCGAGTGGTGCCGAGGAAGAGGCGGCGGAGGATGAAGCGCCTCCCGAGGAGGGATTCTGGAGCAAAGTGGATGAGGCGTTCAGCGAAGGAGCAATCGGACTACTGCGTGAAGGCGGCTTCTTCATGTGGCCCCTGCTCATCATGGCGATCATTGCTGCGGGCGTCATTATGGAACGTTACCGAAGTTTGCAAATGTTGACGACCGATTCGAGTCGAATTCGACGCGAAGTCGCCTCGTTGCTGCAGGCAAATAGAGTTGAAGAAGCACTCGAAATGTGCGACAGCGAACAGGGGCCCGTCCCGGCCATTCTTTCCGCCGGGCTAAGGAAATACCTGGTCCTTCGTCGGCTGAATTGCGAGCGGGAGAAGATTAACGAACAAGTGCTCAAGGGAATGGACGACTATAGCGTTCACATCGTTGCTGCCCTCGAACGCCATCTGCCCGTTCTGGCTACAATTTCGAGCGTCGCTCCGATGGTTGGTTTTCTCGGTACCGTGCAGGGTATGATCGTCGCCTTTAAGAACATCGTCGATCAAATGGGCGAGACCAACATTGTCGAAGCCGCCGCGGCTGGTATTCAAGTTTCGCTGCTGACAACCTGCTTCGGATTGATCGTCGGCATTCCTGCTTTTATCGCGTTCAACTATTTTACCAGCGTCATCAATCGCGTCGTGCTGGAAGTCGAAGAGTCGGCGACGGAACTGGTGGAAAATGTTGCGGTTGAAATCGCAATTGGGAAGCAAAATTAATGCGGCCCGCCGACGGTATTAATTCGTTGCGATCGTTAGGGGGAAGCTAACATGAGAATGCGGACTCGAAGAAGCAAGGTCCTGGTCGAGCCGCCAGCCAGCGCCACGGGCGACATCGCGTTCAACTTGATCGTGTTCTTCCTGGTCTGCGCTTCCGTCCAACCGGATAGCGGGCGGAGCCAAACATTGCCTCGCAGCGAGGAGATCGATGCGGAGGAAAAGGTCGAGAACATCGAAGTACAGATTTCGCGAAACACAGGCACAGTATTGCTCAACGGCGACCCGATTCGCACTCCGCAGCTCGTTCTTCGCTTGAAGACCCTGTTGGCAAATAAGAAAAAGGACCAAGATCGAGTCGTAATCGTCAAAAGTAAACCCGATACGACTTACTTTCATTGGATCGACATCACCGGAAAAATCGTAGAAGCTGGTGGCATAATTACTATTCAGACAGAAGAAGAACGCGAAGTTCGCATCGAGTGATATGAAAATCAAAAGACGAAATCCTCGAGCTGATATTCCGAGCATGGCGATGGGTGACATTGCATTCAACCTGTTGATCTTTTTCGTTATTCTTGCGCGTGCACACGACGATAGCCATTTGCAATGGGAGCCGGCTTCGACAAAGGAGGTTGAAGCATCGGGGGCTGCCAAAGTTAGTCTCTTGATCGACGTCGACAACAAGGTTTACCTCAACGGACAACCGATCGGCATGGCGCAGATAGCGTCAGAGGTCAGCGACCTGTTGGGCGAAACGCCCAGCGGACAACGCATTGTGCTGCTGAAGGTTCACAAGGACGTCCCGGCGATGTTCTTTCAGCCAGTGATCGAGGGGATCAGCGAAGCCGGTGGTGACTTAATGCACATCTTAGAGGAGCAGCGAGAATAACAGCGAGATTCGCAGCCTTGCAAGATTCACGCAGCTGAGCTTGTCGCGGTATTATTGAGAAAGGACAGTAAATGTCAGGATCAGAAAATACAGAGACTTCAAATACAGAGACTTCAAATACAGAGACTTCAAATACAGGGAGCTCAAAAATGAAGGTCGTTCCGGATGATTTGCGCGACTACGTAGAAAGCCTGCGAGTCGAAAGTGCTGCCAATGTGCTAGGTGCTGGTGGCGAGAATAAGTTGTTTTCGAGTATCGGGATGGCAACTTTGGTGATCGCGGTACTGCTGGTGATAGGGACTTTGGTCCCGTACATGTTTAGCGAAAAGCAAACCACGGTGAAGCCCGCCGAGGCGCCCGCCGAAGTAGAGCCAGTAGCTCCAGAAGAAGGGGCCGCCGCTGCTGCAACGGGTACGGCAGCTGATCCGGCGACTCCTAGCGACGCGGATGCTGCTCGTGCCGCAACCGCACTAGGTATCGACGAGACGAAAACAGCGGATCCTGCCAAGAATCCGTTGGAGAAAGATCTGGATAATTTGCTGGACAACATTAAGTAGTCTCAAATGTTCAAACGCGCCCTACAAGTTACCGCCGTTTACGCACTAATCTTCTTCGGCTGTTTTGCCGATTGGATTTGGGGTAGCGCGCTCCCACCGCTGGTTGGTTGGATTGTATTCGCCGCAGCATTTCCCATCAGCACAGCCTGGTTCGTATGGGCCTACGCTCCCGAACGACGGGGCAAACTGCAATTCTGGCTCAGCGTAACTTGCGTCTACGTCGTTTGTTGGCCAGCATCGATTTTTATCGCCCACGGGATCGGTCGAGAAGCGTTGCGAGCTTCGTTGGCGCGAATTGGACTTGGCGGTCTGTTCCTGATTGGTTTGGTTTGGACCGTTTGGGCCCTGGAAAAAGCGTCGCAGTATTATCGCAAACAGGGTCGTCTCGCAGCGGCTGAAAAGGACGATAGCGATTCAACAAGAAAGCTCATCTGGAATCCCCTCGATCTGGAGGCTTGGTTCTATAGCCTCAGCCCGAAGCGCTGGTCGAGTTGGTTTCACAGTCCGCTCAACGAGAAATACTGGCAGCATGGAGCACGCAGCCGAAAATTAGACCAGTCGTTCGTCGGTCTCCTGTCCTATACTTCGGCATTCGTACTGGCTTGCCTGATTCTCAGTTCTCTCCGCGGATGTAGCGAAGTGTTCGATCTTCCCGCCGGCGGTGGCGAGCAGGAAACTGTCGCCCAAGTCGTGCGAGTACAAAAGATCATTCGCAAGAAATACATCGTCAATCCGTTTAGCGCGATAAGCTTCAACATTCCTCCGATCGACGAAGTCAAATTACAGCTGACTGAAATAACGAAACACGCTTACACGATCGGTTACGGCGAAGGCGACGGCGCCGGATTCGCTGGTGGTACACAGAAGGGTAAAGTTCAATTTATTCGATTGCAGTATGCCGGCGGGGACTGGGATCAGGATCATGGAATCGGCGGCGATATGAATATGCTGTTCGAGTATGGTTTGCGGACCAACCAGAGGGTCAATAGTCGCACCGAATCGCGGACGATCTTCCAGGTCAAGAATTTCAAAAAAGAAGCAAGCGTTCCATTCGTGTTCATCACTGGGCAGCAGAGCATTTCCGTATCGAACACGGAAGTGAAAATTCTCCGCGAGTACATCAACGATAAGCATGGCATGATTTTCGGCGACAACGGTGGAAGTCAACTTTTTCACAGCCAGTTTCTGGCGATGATGAGGAAGGTCGAGCCAGAAATTACTCCGGTGCCAATCCCACTGGACGACCTGATCCACCGCACGCCGTTTCAAATTCCGTTCCTGCCCTACGTGGCACCACACGGAGGAAAGGAAGCATTGGGCTGGTGGAAGGATGGTCGCTGGGTATGCTATTACCATCCAGGCGATATCGGGGACGCCTGGAGTGATGGTCACGCCGGCGTCGACCGCGAAATCTGGGAGGCGTGTTATATGCTTGGCTGCAACGTCATCAACTATTCCTATACGGAGCATTCAAAATGGCGAGAATCGCAAAAAGCAGACAACTAGTATGCGCCGCAGTGCTATTTGCAATCGTCTGCGGGAGTTTCGTCACCACTGCAGTTAGCGAAGACAATCGTTTTGACGAAATGAGTCTCGAACGCTGGGGGAAGCTCCGCGAAACCGAACGTTATCAACTGCAGATCGCCGAGAAGTACTTTCGCGAAAAAAAGTGGGCGGTGGCGATTGGCGAATACGAAAAATACCTCACTCTTTACGAAGCGAGTGAGGGCGCTTCCTACGCTCAGTTGAAGTGGAGCTTGGCACAGGTACAACTGCGGAAAGCCAATACCGCGATCAAAGACGGATATCAATCGGTGATTGATTACTGGCCGGATTCCGATGACGCAATCGCGGCCGCCTATTACATCGGCAGCACGTACAAAGCCATTGGGCAGATTACCAAATCTAAAAAAGCCCTGCGGGACTTGATCGCCAAGCACCCCAAGCACATGGCCTCTGTTTATGCGATGGTTGATCTCGTCGAACTCGCCACGCAACAGAAAGACAGTAAGACCCAAACCGAAATGTGGAAAGCGCTGACGTTTGACGTGCCCCGCGGAAGACACACTCGTCAACATTGTGAAAACGCCTCGCGGAGCCTCGCTAATTGGTATTATTCGCAAGCCGCCTTCGATGATGCACTCAAGTCGCTTGCGACCAGCTACGAAGCGAAACTGTTGCCGACGCAAGTCGTCGCTTATTCGCGCGTTCCCATTGCCGCTATGGCGGCTCAGTCGGAGACCAAGACGAAAGGCGAGAAACTTGCCGATCGCATTATTGCATACTTACGCGAAGTCGGCCCACAAGACATCGCCACCGACGAGGACAAGATTCTCGCGAGGCAACATTGGTATTTGATCGCCGACGTGCAAGCAACTTCTCGTCGCGTCATTGAGGTGCCGAAGGTCTACGATGAAATCATCAAACGCTACGGATCTTCCGATGAATTGCTCGGCCGCTTAGCCACATGGTATAAAGCGAATCAAAAATACGAACAGGCGCGGGGGGTTTACGGTCGCTACGAGAATAAAATTGAAGGACTAAATGAAGTCGCTTTAAGTTACCGGCAAGAGAAAAAATTCGACTCGGCAATTAGTACTTACAATCAATTGCTGGGGCGCGCCCCCGACCAAGCGATTCGCTGGAAGTCGTTGTTGGCTGCAACCTATCGCGAGATCCACAAGTATCCGGATGCGATTGGAATGTACACGGAGCTGTTGAGTGAAGATAGCGCACACGCGGAGCAGTGGCGGCAGCAAATTGCCTCGGCACATCGCGATGCGGGGCAGTTGAAGGAAGCCATCGGGCATTTTCGTCAGTGCACAAACTTCCCCGAAAATTACAAACAAATGGCATGGTGTCATCGCCGCCTAAAACAATACAAAGAAGCGTTGTTGCTATACAACCAAATCGCTGCCGGTAATGAAGGTTCGGCTCCATGGGCCGTACTGCAAATAGGATACACTCGGGAAGAGGCGGGACAGAAGGAAGGCGCCATTCGCGCGTTTCAGCAAGTCTGCAAGCAGTTTCCCAAAGACGGCCACGCCAGCGTCGCACACGCTCATCTGCAAAATAAATACAAGCTCTCCATCACCCTTGGCGGTGCCAAAGACGAATAGTCGTCGGACAACCATTTCGGCGAACTATTTCGTCGAACTACCATGTCGTCGGACAACCATGTCGGCGATTGGTGGTCAGGGGAGTTGCGTCGAATACGTAAAGATGACCGGAGGCGACGGTGCTCCCGACTGCCTTTTGGCGCTTAATTTTCTTGTCCCACAGTCTTCTGGCCCAAATTCTTCTCTTAAAGCGACCCTTTAGTTGTTTCTGAATTGGAAGCATCGACGAATGTTTATATAATTATTGGCAGGCTTTCATCACTCTTCGTGGGATATTTGATGGCGTTTTCAAGTCGACCCAATTCGATTCTGGTTGTGACTGCGGTGTCGTTATTGGCCAGTGCCGCCAGTGCTCTAGCTGCCGATCTGCAAGTCTCGCCGCTCGCCGTAGTCCTCGATAGTGCTGAATCTTCGCAGCAGTTACTTGTTACTCAACAAGTTGAAGGTCGCGCGATTGATGTAACTCGCTCGGTCGATATTCGCGTTGAGGACGACCAGTTCGCTCGCGTAAATTCCCATGGGCTCGTCCAGCCATTGCGCGACGGTAAGACGCAGCTCGTACTGGAGTTGGATGGGCAGCGAATTACAGTTCCGGTTGAAGTTACAGGGATGCGGCATTCAAGTCCCGTCTCGTTTCGCAATGAGATAGTTCCGATATTGACGAAGGCGAGCTGTAATTCGGGCGGTTGCCACGGCAAGGCCGAGGGGCAAAATGGGTTCAAGCTAAGTGTGTTTGGATTTGATCCAGCGGGTGATCACCAAGCCATCACGATGGAAGGACGTGGGCGACGACTGTCACCGGCGATCCCAGAGCGTAGTTTGTTCTATCTGAAGGCTTCGGCGCGGTTGCCGCACGGCGGCGGCCAGCGGATAACTCCGGACAGTTATCGCGACCGAAGATTACTGCGGTGGATTTCGGAAGGCGCACAATTCGACAATGGAGTTGAGGATAGCTCGGCGGTTGTCGCTATTGAAATCGAACCAACGAAGCAGGTGCTGTTGGCTGGTGAGCAGCAGCAGATTCGCGTTACTGCGATCGATGCCTCGGGCGGGCGTCGTTGTGTGACTACGGAGGCGGAGTTCGAGTCGAACGCGGCTGCGATAGCCGATGTCAATTCGCTGGGCTTGGTGAAGGCCAGCGACATTCCCGGCGAGGCAGCGATCCTGGTACGCTATCTTGGACATGTAGCAGTCAGCCGCATTACGCTTCCTCGACGGGGCAATCAATTCAAACGCCCGCAGGAAAACAACTTTGTTGATCGACTTGTTTGGGACAAGCTCGAGCGACTGGGAATCGAGCCGAGTGCCGAAGTTAGCGACGCCGAATTTATGCGACGGGTGTACCTCGACACGATCGGAACATTGCCGACGGCGGACGAAGCGAAGCAATTTCTCGCCGACAGTTCCGCAGATAAACGGGTGCGGCTGATCGACACTCTGCTCGAGCGGCCCGAATACGCGGACTACTGGACGATGGCGTGGCTCGATATCCTGCGAGCGGATCAATTGATGATTTCGCCTCAGGGCGCCGTCGCGATGCAGCGTTGGCTGCACCGACATTTTTCCGAAAATCGCCCCTTCGATCAATTTGCCCGCGACCTTCTGACTGTGCAAGGGAACACTTCCGCCGAAGGTCCCGGCTCGTTTTACAAAATCCTTAGCAAGCCCGACGAGGCGGCGCGCTCAATGAGTCAATTGTTGCTTGGTGTTCGCATTGAATGCGCCCAATGCCATCATCATCCATCCGAGCGTTGGAGTCAGGCCGACTACGTCGGCTTGGCTGGATTTTTCACCGGTTTGAAATTGAAGACATTGCCGAACGGAGAGCGAGCTGTCGTTTCGCTGGCCGGTAAAGATCTACCGCATCCACGCAGCGGCGAACTGGTAGCCGCTCGTGCGTTAGGAGCGCCCGATGCCGATTTTTCCGCGACGCTCGACCGCCGCCGACCACTCGCCGATTGGGTGACGTCGCCCACGAATCCCTTCTTCGCAAAAGCTATTTCGAATCGACTTTGGGCGCACTACTTCGGCCGCGGTTTAATTGAACCGATTGACGATATTCGCGACACGAATCCCGCTTCCAATGAACCGTTGATGCTGGCGTTAGCCGTCCAC
>JBLHLE010000042.1:0-15226 GCA_047620805.1 Pirellulaceae bacterium | reverse complement strand
GTTTGGAAGGGCGGAACAAATTGTCGATTGCCGGGCTCGCGTTGTTTAGTGGAGTGGCCTGATAGACACCGGGCAGAAAACCAGCGCCCCAGTTCAGCGCTTTCCCTTTGGGCAGGCCACGACCCAACGCGTCCGTCATAACAACGAAACCCGGCATGTTTTCGTTTTCACTTCCAAGTCCGTAGGTGACCCACGAGCCAACGCAGGGGAATCCCATTCGATTCAGCCCGGTGTTGAGTTGGAACAGTGCCGGCGAATGATTGTTGGACTCTGTTTGACACGAATGGATGAACGCCATCTGGTCAACGTGCTCGGCGAGGTTCGGAAAGATTTCGGAGACCCACGCGCCCGACTGGCCATGCTGACCGAACTTGAACGGCGACTTCAAGAGCGTGCCGCTAGTGGTAAAGAAGCCCGTCTTCGGGTCGGCTCCGGCCAGCTTCTCACCATCGCGTTTTTGTAGCTCCGGCTTATAGTCCCACGTATCGACATGACTTGGTCCACCATTGAGAAACAACCAAATGACCGACTTGGCCTTCGCCGCGAAGTGTGGCTGCCGCGGTGCGAGTGGGTGACTCGCGTCCGTTTCGCCGATCGCAGCGGGCGGGGCGGCCAGTCCCTGCCGATCGAGCAGTCCGGCGAGCGCCAACGAGCCGAACCCCATGCCGCTGTGCAGAAGTTCACGGCGAGATAGCAAATCGGCCCGTTCTGATTCACGAGATTGTTTCATGGTTTCGTCACTCGATATAAAAGAATTCGTTCATGCACATCAACGAGTGGCAAAAGTCGTCCATCGCCAGCGACCGCGCTTCATCCTTACTATGTCCTGATTGATAGTCGGCACTCTGCTCATTGATAAATGTTCGCATCCTTGCCAGTTGTTCGTCGGTAGGCTGGCGGGACAACGCGATGAGATAGCCTTCGCGGATGGCTTCATCTAGATCCTTTTTCCCGACGCGTTCGATTCGCTGCCGCAGGGAGATGGACCAGTTGCGAACTCGCCCGCTGTTCATCAGCAAAAGCGATTGGGGTGGCACGGTCGTCGTCTGGCGATCGCCGATCGATTGAATCGCATCGGGGGCGTCGAACAACTGTAACATGGCGATCAATTTGCTGCGTTTGACCGTGAAATAGATGCTGCGACGTGCCACGTTTTCATCGAGCGTACCGCGGCCGAACAACTTTGTGTCGAGCTTGCCCGCGACCGATAACATGGTATCGCGAATCGTCTCGGCGTCCAGCCGCTGTAAGGAGCGTCGCCACAAAAATCGGTTTGCCGGATCGAGGCGACGGTTGTCGGCGTTTTCGCTCTGCGTTTGCATGTACACGGAGCTTGTCATGATCAACCGATGGATCGGCTTAAGTCGCCACTCGTTGCGGATCAATTCGCCGGCCAACCAATCGAGCAGTTCCGGATGTGAAGGCGGCTGACCGCGGTTACCGAAATCGCTCGGCGTCGCCACCAGTCCGGTGCCCAGATGGTGTTGCCACAGGCGATTGACAATGACACGGGCCAGCAGATGTCCGGCTCCGTTTTCGACATCGGTAATCCAATGAGCGACAGCCGCGCGCGGTGCAAGCGTCTTGTCCGAGCTGTCGCTTTGCCAGCGGTCCGCGTGGTGTCCCCCTCGCATCAAAACCTGCGGGAAACTCTGCGTAACGACGTCCTGCTTGGCGGCGACATCACCGCGGGAAAGAAAATAGACATCGGACTTGAGAGCAAAGCGGCCCGACAACGAATCGCCACGAACATCAATCGCCGCATAAACGCGTTGCCCGTCGATTTGTATTTCTCGACTGATCGTGCGGCCAAATGAGGCCACTAGGCGGTAGTAGTCCCGTTGAGAAATCGGGTCGTATTCGTGATCGTGACAACGGGCGCAGCCGACGGTCAGTCCCAATAAACCGGTACCGAGCGTGGAGACCATATCGTCCAGCTTATCGTAGCGATCTCGTTCAAATTCCTTCTTCGATTGGATGATATTCTCGACTCCCGCGACGAGATAACCGGTGGCGGTACGGGCCATCGAATCGTCCGGCTTCAACAAATCACCAGCGATTTGCCAACGGACAAACTGATCGTACGCCATATCCTGATTCAAGGCCTTGATAACAAAGTCGCGGTAGTGGTAGGCCGCCGGTCGATCCTCGTCCATTTCAAAGCCGTTGCTCTCGCCAAACCTCGCCAGATCGAGCCAATGCCGAGCCCAACGCTCGCCGTAGTGCGGGCTTTCAAGTAGCAGATCGATCAACTTCTCGTAGGCTTTCGGCGAGTCGTCAGCAACGAACGCTTTGACCTCGGCCGGAGCGGGCGGAAGACCAAGTAAATCGAAATACGCTCGCCGCACGAGCTTGTACCGCTCGGCAACTGTTCCGGGTTGCAGCCCACGTTTTTCCTGTTCCGCCAAAACGAAGCGGTCGATCGGCGTCCGCACCCAGGTCTCGTTCTTCACCTGAGACGGCTGTGGAGTTGCGAGCGATTGAAACGACCAGAATTTCCGGCCCGCTTCGACGTCGATCTTCGAACTTACTCCGGTGACGGGAGCCCCGCTGCCGTCGCCGTCGCGTGGATCGGGAGCGCCCATCTCAACCCATTTCACGAAATCGTCGACTACCGCGCGAGGCAACTTGCGCCTCGGCGGCATTTTCAAATCGTCGTGTCGAATCGCGGCGATCAGCAAACTGGACTTTACATCACCGGGAACAACCGCCGGTCCCGTGTCGCCACCTCGACGGATGCCCGCGCGGGTGTCGAGTTGGAAACCACCTTTGTTTTTCTTATTCAACGCCGCCTTGGCCGAATGGCACGGATAACAATTGTCGATGAGCGCGGGCCGAATTTTCGCTTCGAAAAACGCCTGCTGCTGTTCGTCAGACAGGATCGGGACGGCGGGCGAGGATGGACTCGTTGGACGAGCTGGCCTCGCGTTTTTCGGCTGGACCTTGGCAAACGAGACCTCGCGCGGCGCGAGATGTTTTTCCACGGCGGCAAAATGCGCCGCAATCCGTTCTGCCGACAGCACGTGGGGGTAGATGGCAATCTCGTCCATCGCACCGTCCAGATAACTTCCAGCGGGGTGTTCCTTTTCCCCACCGATTTGAAGCGGCCGATCGTTGGAGATCTTGCCACCCTCGTCAGGCTCGGAGGCGGCCAGCCGGCCGTCGATGTAGAGATGCTTCGCGCCGCCGCGCGTCCGCGTTGCCACCACGTGATGCCAGCGGCCGTCGTTGAGACGATACCCGGCCGGCGACCAGAGGTAATGATCGCGCCCCGTGTCGGCTGGCCCAGTGCAAAACAGTAAGCGTCCTTGATCCTCGCCACTGGTGGTTGACGCAGGATTGATCGTGAAATCACTGGTGCCATCGCCGCTGGTCGCGATCGTCACAAACGAAGCGCTGCCGGGCCAAAAAGTATTGTCGAATTTCTGAGTCGTCTTAAACCAGAACTCGATCGACAGCGTGTCAAGCTGCAGCGACTTGACCATCGGTACGTGGAGATGAGCGGTCCGGCCATTAAACTTCGCCGCCTTGCCAATTGTTCCTGGCAGACCGTCGACAAACTCCACGCCACCTCGGCAAGTCGCTCGAACGGCAGGGTTGACAAGCCGCGCCGAATTCGCCGTCACGCGTTCCGCATCCTGCTCGACGGCATCCTGGCCTCGCCAATAGGCCACAGGCCGATCCGCCAGGATCAATTCCTCGTATTCATCGGCCGCTGCCACGGCGAGCGAAACGAACAACATCGGAACTAGGACAAAGCATCTATAAAATTTCATCTCGATTGCTCGAATTCAGTATTGAAGCGGAAATCGCTTCTGCTGCCGCTCCGTCTCTTCGCCATATAGCGAAGAACCAACCGCCCGCAAATCGGCCAAATCCAAATCGGCTCGCGCCGCTCCGAAAAACGAACGACTGCTCAGAGAATGGATGGAAC
Source organism: Pirellulaceae bacterium (assembly GCA_047620805.1). Classification (GTDB taxonomy): domain Bacteria; phylum Planctomycetota; class Planctomycetia; order Pirellulales; family Pirellulaceae; genus JBLHLE01. The sequence goes on along the minus strand of JBLHLE010000042.1, from coordinate 11,292 downwards.
CGCATGGTTTCGCATCCGGGTTGATCCCATCATGGCTCATTGTCCACAACGAAAGAAAATTCCGTTTTGGATCGCGGTTCACACGTGGCGATCATTGTACCGCTAAATGTGGCTGAAGCTACGAATTCCTCTTGGGGGCACCTTTGTGTGCGACTTTCACAGGTAAACGTCCGCCAGCCTGGAAAGCTCGGCCTGAAATCTGCCAATTGGTGAACATCGACTTAAGAATTTCCGGCGGTGCGGACTTTCACTTGTGGATGCGACTTGTCTTGATATGTTTCTCTTGCTGGCTTAAAACGGTAGTTCTGCCACGTTGAATCGTGCCCGACAGATTGTAAAGGACTCGCCTGATGCATCGAATTCTGAGCTCCGACCGGCAAAGGTGCCAACACCTCACACGCCGCGATCTCCTGCAGGCCGGAGGCAGCGCGTTGTTGGGATTAGGACTCGGCGACCTGGCAACTCAAGACGCTGTCGCGGCCTTGGGGAAAGGGAGGCAGTTCGGCAAGGCCAAGAATGTCATTCTGCTGTACCTCTACGGCGCGATGAGCCAGATCGACACGCTCGACCCCAAACCTGACGGTCCGGCAGAGATCCGCGGTCCGTTCCAATCCATCGCCACCGCGTTGCCCGGCGTGCGACTGAGTGAGCACTTGCCCGGCATCGCCCAACGACTCGACCGGATGACCGTGGTCCGTTCGATGAACCATCCCGTGCCGATTCACAACGTCGCCAATGCCGTGACGGGCATCGCCCGCACCGATGTTTCGATGGAATTGAACGCTCACGACCCGCGGCATTGGCCGTTCTTCGGATCGGTGCTGCAATACTTGGATGACGAGGAAGCCACACGCCGCGGCCAGCGGCAACCCGCGCTCATTCCCCCCAACGTCATTTTGCCCTGGCGGCAGAGCGCTCACGCCCCGGAGAACCGAGCCGGTATGTACGGCGGTTTTCTCGGTGCCCGCTACGATCCGGCGGTGATCGAGTTTCCCGACAAAGGAATCATCGGCACCAAGACGCTGGTCGAAAAGAATCCCTATGGTGGCATCGATCGAGACTCGAAGTTTCGTTTCCCCTCGACCACTTTACCAGCCGGTGTGACCCTCGACCGCTTCAATCAGCGGCGGAACTTGCTCTCGCGATTAGCCGACGCGCAACACGGTCTCGCCAACGGCTCGCCCTCCATGGGCGACGCGGACAGCTTTCAGAAAATGGCCCTCACGTTGTGTGATTCGACGCACATCCCAGCCGCGCTAGACCTGGATCGCGAGCCCGCCCAGCTACGAGAGCGATATGGCTATCATCTGTTTGGGCAGTCGGCGCTGATGGCACGACGGCTAATCGAATCTGGCGCGCGGGTGGCCACGGTATTCTGGGACGAGTTCGTCCAGAACAATTCCGGCTGGGACACACACAACAACCAGACAAGACGCTTGCGAGACGTGCTCTGCCCCGGGCTGGATCAAACGGTGTCCGCCCTGCTGGACGATCTGGGAGACCGCGGCATGCTTGACGAGACACTCGTGCTGGTGCTCACCGAACACGGTCGCACCCCCAAGGCTGAAGGTGGCGACGGTCGCAACCACTGGTCGAGCGTCTACAGCATCGCGATGGCCGGTGCAGGCGTCGCGCGGGGTAATGTGGTAGGCGCAAGCGACTCGCAAGGAGGCATCGTGAAGGATCGGCCCGTCGGCCCCAACGACATCCTCCACACCATCTACCACCTGCTGGGCGTGGACGCAGATCGTACCATCCCCGGCATACAGAACCGCCCGACACCACTGGTCGACGGCGGACGAGTTGTGCGAGAGATTCTGGCGTGAGACCCGGCCCTTGGGTCAGCTTTCGCGAAGCACGGTCGGACCGGACAGAAAGACACGATAGGAAAACTGCAATTCGTTGATATCGAGCGGCGCTGCGCCACTCAGTTCGCAGTTGATTGCATCCAGGTTGATACAGCCGTGGCTCACTCCTTCACCTTCGTCCGCGTCGTCGGGACCGTCCCAATACTTCATGCCGCCGGCGGGAAAGCTGGCCGGCGATGGCGATTGGAGCGCTGCCATAATCGATGCCGTTTCGCCGATCATTTCGATCCAGACACCAGCCCCGCGGTCCATTGCCGACATCGGTCGCCACGTCTCGGCCAGCTTGTCGTCGAAAGAGTCTCCGACGCCGACCCGCAGAGGCATGAACACACCGGCACTGGAGCGCATCGCCCGCAGCCACTTGTCGTTCACGTCCCACCAGACGGAGGCAAAGTCAATGGGACCGGTCTCCTCGAACGTGAGCTTCACGTCGACGTCGTAAAGATCTTCACTGAATCGCATCCTCTTTCGGATGCCGACACTTCCCCGCGCACCGTCGACGATGGGCAGCAGACTCCCGTTCAGTTCAATGTGCGAACCGTCGACATCGGCCGTGACACTCGAATTCGTCTTGCCGTAATGGGCCAGCTGAAAGGAATTATTGACAGTCATGTTGTCGAAGTGCATACACGTTGGATGCGGACCTTCACCCGCGCGATCAAAGCGGTCGAGTCGCCCCGGTCCGAAGATCTCGACGCAACGCACAGCAAATCCACCCGCCCGTTCCAAGAGCAGTCGGTAGACAGAAGTGTTCACTTCGATTCCAGTTTCGTTCTCGCGAATGTCCATCTCGTTACAATGTTTCCAATCTTGTGTTGGCGGTAAACTTAGTATGATTCGCTCCCGGCCAGTGAACAAACATCGCTCGTCGTGTCGCTGTTCTCATTTCGAACTCCTCCTACACTCGCGACGTTAGACGAATCTGGTGCAAGAACGCCACGACTCTCGAACATCACGACCCGAATTAGCGACTGTTTCTATTTGCCTTCCCTCACTGCTTTGGCCTCGATCGCAAGTTCATTCAGTTCGTCGAGACTGGGAGCCTTCGACGGCACGCCAGCTTTGGGAATCTCCAAACCGGCGACCCAAGCTGTGGCGTTGAGCAACACGGTGCGGAAGCCGTCGTCTGCCAGGTTGGCGTGAGCGTGGAGGCCGGTAAATCCGAATCCCCGTCCGCCGTCAGGTCGATTGTAGGCCCAAGCCATATGTTGCGGCTGCTTTTGCGATACGGCTTCTTTAGCGTTCGAGTTCCCGCCGGCCGAATTGAGCGGTGGCAGGTCGGTGAGAATGGGTGTGACGCCTTTCATGTCGCCCGCGAATCGCATGTGATAATACCATTCGTCGCGAACGCTGAACGGCTTGACGCCGCGAGTAACGGGGTGCTCGGGAAACGATTCAAATTTCGGCGTCCACCACGGATTCACGGACCAAGAAGTCTCGTAGTAACCGCCAATCCACTGCGTGAAGTTATCGCCCTGTTCGCCCTTGTTCACTTCGACTCCATAGTGCACAGCCATGAAACCAGCTCCGCGCCGCACAGCATTGAAAATCTCCGCATCCGCTGCCGCTCGCCCGCCGTGATTCAAACCAACGATAACCGCGTCGGCGTGCGACAATTCGCCAGGCCACTTTTTGCTTGTATGCACTACGCAATGGACATTCGGATAAGCCGCCTGCAGCTGACGCGACAACAGCATGAAACCGGCCACAAACTCGTGATTGCCCAACGGACCATGCGTGCCCGCATCACCGATGAACACAATTTTCTTGACCTCCTTGCCCGCTGACTTCTGTGCTTCGTAGTCGAAGATATCACGCTCTTCCGCTGAAGAAAGTTGAATACTGAAGAGCAGAATCGTAGCAACAAAACTCCAGCGTAGTAGCTGTCGCAGGACTTCTGGATTTCTCGAACTCTGACGAGTTCGATTGGGGTTTTTCAGGCAATCACTAATTTGAACCACTTTCATTTTCAGCATGGACTTATCTCCGATTTGAGGATGTATTTCACGTGGCTTGACGCGGGTCGGCAACTTCTCAGACATCATGGATTAACTGTCAGCGAATAAACCACGACCTGGCCCGCCATATCTGCGGCGGCGAGGAGGCGACCGTCCGGCGAAATCGAGATTCCGCAAATCCAGTTGCCGCGTTCCTTGGCCGTGCCGAGGTCTCGCACGAGCTTGCCATCTTCGAGTTGCCAGATTTTGACGAGCTGGTCGCGGCCGGATGAAAAAAGATGCTTGCCATCGGGATGGAAGACCAGATCGGTCGCCCCCAAAGCGTGGGGCGGTTGCAACTCGCGAACCACTTTGCCCGTCCCCGGATCGAGCAGCGTCACTTTTCCTCCAGGCTTCTCTTCCCCGCTACCGCCGCTACAAACGGCCAGCCATTTTCCATCCGCCGAGTAGACGACGGCAGTCATGGTATCTTTAATGTCCTGGCTGAGGTCGAATTTCGATTTGCCTGTTTCGACATCCCAGAACTGAAAACTTCGGCAAGGATTTTTCTGATCGGGATGTCGGAACGAGAAAAATTCAGACGAGGCCACGGTCTTGCCGTCTGGCGAAACACCGATTGCCCGCGCCCAGTATTTCGCCTGCCAGCGTTGCCGTTCCTTTCCCGCAGGAAGATCCCAGACAATCACGACGCCCTGGTCATCGCCGCTGACCAGCGTCTTGCCGTCGGGAGTCTGAGTCAGGCCCAGCACCCATTCTTGGTGGCTGGCCAGATCGCGGATCGGCTTCTGGACGACAACATTCCGCTCAATGGGCGGTGGAATTTCAGGCAGTTTCGACTTTAACGGGACAACGGCAATCGGCACGATACCGTCGTTGAGAACCACCGTGCCGGCTTCGCCCTGCTCGCTAACCGCATCCCAATATTTGACCGTGTGATCGCTGCTGGCGGAGATCAACGTCTTGCCATCGGGAGTGACGAGCAGGCGATTAATCTCGTTGTCATGTCCGACTAGTCGCCGCGCCGGATCGGGCGTCACTCCGTCGGCAACGGTAAGGTTCCAGATGAGGATATCGCCCTGCTTGTTCCCTGCGGCAACTTTGTCATTACCGATGAAAGCGACCGCGGAAACCACGTCGCTGTTCCAGGGGAGTGAGTGCAGCACTTTTGCGTCTGCGAATGGTTCGTTCATGGCGACCTCGTCAACAACGGTTGCATCGATTTCTTGCTAACCCAGCAGTTCCTTGATGGGCTCCGACCCTTCCGGCGTGGCCCAAATGGGACGTGCGCCGAGGTAGTGCTGAACTCGGTGGTCGATGCCAAGCGCGTTGTAGATCGTGGCAAAGTAGCCACCCTCGCTGACTGGTTTGTCCACCACCTCGAAGCCGTCCGGGTCGCTGGCCCCGTAGTGCTGTCCGCCGCGGACACCGCCACCGGCGAGTACGACAGTCCACGCCCGTCCAAAGTGGTCGCGCCCCGCTTGGGTGTTGATCAACGGCGTGCGGCCGAATTCACTCGTCCAAACGACCAGCGTATCCTGCAGCAAGCCGCGATCTTCGAGATCCTGCAGCAGCGCAGCCCACGCCGGATCGAGAATTCCCAGATTGGCCTTGTGGCAGGGGAAGTTGTCGTTGTGACTGTCGTAGCCTTTCTGGCCGACCTCGATGAAGGGGACTCCGGCCTCGACGAGTTTCAACGCCGTGTAGCAGCCGCGACCAAATCCCGAGTCGCCGTATCGATCACGCGCCTTGTCCCACTGTTCACCGACGTCGAAGGCCTGGCGAGCTCGCATCAGCCGAACCGTCCTTAAATCGGCCTCGCGGTGCGAAGCGAAAGGAGTGGCTCGATGTTCCTTGGCGTGTCGATCTTCCATGAACTTCAGCAGTTCACCGCGGCGATCCTGTACTTCCTGCGTAACGGCCGGGTTGGCGAAAGACGGCAAGCGACCGTCGGTGTCAATTTGGAATGGCTCGTACTGCGGACCAAGATATCCCGATCCGGCGTTGCAGCCCGCGGCCCCCATCTTAATGAAGCTTGGCAGATCGCTTTCCACGTTTTCGCAGTACTTCGCGATCATGGCCCCGATTTCCGGATGAGGCGTGCGTTCACTCTGTGGATAGCAGGTGTGCATGTGGTAGCCGCCGATGCCGTGGTCGACCGACTTCGTCTGCATGCTGCGAATGATGGCTAGTTTATCGGCCTGCTGAGCGATCTTCGGCAAGTATTCGCAGACATCGATTCCGCTGACGTTCGTCTTAATCGGTCGGAACGGTCCACAGGTCGGACGCCCCGGCTTCATGTCAAAGGTGTCGATCTGGCTCGCCCCGCCTTCCATGTAAAGCATGATGCAGCGTTTGCCCGTTCGCTTGGCTTCCGCAGCGATCGTCTGCGAGTTGAACAGCGCGCCCCAATTCGCGACGGCCATTCCGCTGGCGGTCGTCACTACGCCTTTCAAGAGTGAGCGGCGATTTAAATGGGAAACAATGTTACAAGTTCCAGGTTGCAAGTTCCAAGTTGAAGAATGTGATTTGTTGTCCATGATTTTCTCGTGCGAATTCGGGGTCCGTTTTGGTTCGCCGCTGCTAACTGGTAACTGGTAACTTCTTTTTAAGCCAACACTTCTTTCACCACGTTGCCATGTACGTCGGTCAAACGATAGTCGCGGCCGGCGTGGCGGAAGGTTAGTTGTTCGTGGTTCAGTCCGAGCTGGTGCAAGATCGTGGCGTGGAAATCGTGGACGTGGACGCCGTCTTCGGCGACTGCGATGCCGTGTTCGTCGGACGAGCCGTGGACGATGCCACCTTTCACGCCGCCACCTGCCAGCCACGACGAAAAGACCTGATGATGATGTTCCCGCCCGGGATGATCGGCCTTCTCATGGTAAGGCGTGCGGCCGAATTCCGTGGTCCAGACGACAAGTGTGTCGTCCAGCATGCCGCGTTGTTTGAGATCGGTGATCAGCGCTGCAATCGCTTGATCGACGTTCTTTGCCAGTGGGGCGTGCGTCGCCATGTTGCCGTGTGCGTCCCAGTTGCCCGACGACCCGACATCGATCAATTCGATGAAGCGAACTCCGCGCTCGGCCAAGCGGCGGCCGACCAGACATTGCCAACCGAAGCCGGTCTTTTGTCCTGGCTGGATGCCGTACAGTTTGAGCGTCGCTTCTGTCTCGTCCGACAGGTCCATCGCCTCGGGCGCTTCGCGTTGCATTCCGAACGCCGTCTCGAAAGAACGAATGCGTGCTTCCAGAGCGCCGTCGGCGGTCCGCCCGTCGAGATGTTTCTTATTGGCCTTGGCCAACATTTCCAGTTCGAGCTCCTGCAACTGCGAGGTGGCAACACGAGGCCGCAAGTTCGGAATCGGATTGTCGCCTGGGATAACCTGTGTACCTTGATGGCAGCCGGGCAAAAAGTCGCTGCCCCACGTCTGCGCGCCGGCGTACGGTGCCTGCGGCGCGACGACGACAAACGACGGCAGATTGCGATTCACCGTGCCCAGACCATAACTGATCCAAGCACCGATGCTGGGCCGTGCGAATTCCCACGAGCCACAATGCATGCCGAGCGTGCTTTCGTAGTGGTTGGTGTGATTCGACTCCATTGAACGGATCACACAGAGATCATCGACGACGCCGCGAACGTGCGGGAAGAGATCGCTGACTTCGATGCCGCTCTGGCCGCCGGGCTTGAACTCCCAGCTGGGTTTCTTGAGATACCGCGTAAACTCGCCGAGCTTTCCTTGCCAGTTGTCGACGGTAATCTTCTTGCCGTGACCGGCAAACAATTCCGGTTTGGGATCGAACGAATCGACGTGCGAAACACCGCCGGTCATGTAGAGGAAGATCACGCGTTTCGCCCGCGGCGGGTGATGTGGCTGTTTGGCCGCTAGTGCATCGGCAGACGATTTGACTTCGCCTGCCTGCATGTCTTCCGCCAGCATCCCCTGCAAAGCGATCGCACCAAAGCCGCCAGCGGCCCGTTTCAAAATCTCGCGACGAGTGGAAAACACCATCTAAGACAACTCCATCGTTAATCAACAAACAGAAATTCGTTGCGGGTTAAGATTGTTCGCGCCAGCGCGCTCCAAGCCTTCGCTGCGATGGACTCCTGAGACAAATCACTGCCAGCAAGTGCTTCTGCGTATTTTGTTAGAAACTCGGTCGCATCCGCAATTTCATCGTCTTGGGGTGGACGTCCGAATGAAATTTGCCAGGCCAGTTCCACTCGTGCCGCTTCATCTGTGGCACCAGACGTCACTCTCCCCGCAAGCGCCGCCGCTCGTTCATGGACGAACTCATTGTTCATCAAATATAGAGCTTGCGTGGGCACGGTCGTCAGTTCGCGGCGAGCCGTGCTAACATTTGTATCGGCTCCGTCAAACAACGAGAGAAACGGATGACGCTTCAATCGTTGTTGCATCAAGTAAACACTTCGCTGATTCGTAGGATAGACGCCGTAATAAGGAGCGTGTTGGGAGAATCCCCATTTCTCTACCGGCGGAAACGGATGCTCACCGCCCATCGTCGGATCGAGCTCGCCACTAACCAGCAACATTGCATCGCGAATCTCCTCGGCACTCAATCGGCGGCGATTAAATCGCCAGAGCAATTTTGCCTCGGGATCGATTTCGAATGCGTTGGCGTCGAAATCGCTCCCGCGTTGATACGCAGCCGACGCCATGATCAGCCGGTGCATGGCTTTCACCGAGTACCCGCTTTCTTTGAACCGGCTCGCTAGCCAATCGAGCAATTCTGGATGCGTTGGTTGTTGGCCGCGGGCTCCAAAGTCGTTCTCGGTCGCCACTAGCCCGCGTCCGAAATGCTGCTGCCAGATGCGATTGACCATAACACGGGCCATCAGCGGATTACTTTCCCGCGTCAGCCAATTGGCCAATTGCAGACGGCCACTCCCCGCGTCGGCCGGGAGCGGATCGTTACCCAGAATCTCGAGATTCTTGCGAGGTACTTCGTCGCCCAGTTGTGCCCGTTCGCCGCGAATTCGAATCTGCGCGTTCTTGGGTTGGTCCTTCTCGATAGCGGCGTAAACGAATTCGTTGGGGCCGGATACTTTGATTGAATCGCGCTGCAAACGTAACTCGGCCAGCCGTTGTTCGGTCAGTGCGAGCTTCCGTTCCAACTCGACGGGATCCGTATTGGCAAGTTTCTCGGGCGGAGAGGGAACAAACGGTTCGCCACGATCTTCGGCGACTTGGTAGAAGTACCATACACTGGGGTTCGCCAGTCGATCGGGGAGAGGATTGCTCTTCAAGAAATCATCGATTACGTCTTCCGCCAGATTCCAACGGCGTTTGCCGTCCGGTTCCTCGATGACCAATTCGACCTGTGTCAGATCGCAGCCGTAGTTAGTTTTGGGCATGACGGCGAGTTGAATGAAGTCACCGATTTTCACATCGAGTTCGGTCGCGTCGATCGCCTGACCTGCGGTTCGTTCGATCGCGCCGTTGGCGAGTTTTTTCAACCCGCTACTTCCCAAGTGATCGACGAACCACGTGATACCGTCACCACAATCGTGAGCGTCCTGGACACTTCCCGAGACGCGAATTCGGCCCGCAATCGGACTCCGCCAAGCGATGCCAACGCCCTCTTTATCGTTTGGGTGCACCACCAGTTTTCCGGGTGGCACGGTGCCTGGTACCTTCAACGTATTCTTCGAAGTGTTGATTGCGACGATTGGTACTTCGTGCGGCTTCGACTTCGTATACCAGCTATGTATCCCCACGTGGCCGTCGCCATCCTTGGCCACGCTTTTCAGGCGACGTTGTTCGATGTAATTCCGCCACCCGCCGACCAGCGGTTTCTTTTCGGATTCCAATTGCTTGATCTCAACGTCGATCTTCGCCAGCGCCGCGGCGACTTTCGCCGTTTCAATTTCGAGTTCGGCGGGTGGCACGACGGGAAACAGGTCGTACGGCCGTTTCTTTTCTTCCGATCCCGGAAAGGAGTAGCGCGTGCTGTCAAAGATGCCGTACCAAGCGTAGTAGTCCTGCGCGCTGACCGGATCGTATTTGTGATCGTGACAGCGGGCACACCCGAGCGAGAGACCGAGAAACGCCTGGCCGACCGTATCGATCGTGTCCTGAATGGTTAGATGGTGATAATTCTCGACGTCAAATCCAAAGCGCCGCGAAATGGCGATGAAGCCAGTTGCCGTCAGCTTGTTCTTGTAGTCGTCACTCGAGAGACTCTTCGCTTGCTTCGCCAGAATGTCACCAGCGATCTGCTCGCGGACAAATTGATCGTAAGGCTTGTCGTCGTTGAAAGCATCGATCACCCAGTTGCGGTATTTGTAAGACAACGGCGTCGGATAATCGGCCGTCTCGCCAGCCGTGTCGGAATACCGCACGACATCGAGCCAGTGCCGGCCCCAGCGTTCTCCATACTGCTTGGATTTCAACAATCGATCGATGAGTTTTTGGAAAGCGTCGGGCGAACCGTCATCGAGAAATGCCTGAATGTCTTCGCGCGTCGGAGGCAAACCGGTTAGATCGAACGTCGCGCGGCGCATCAACACGCGGCGGTCGGCTGGCGGCGCTGGCTTTAGTTGCGCTGCGCGCAATCGCTGTATCGCGAACCGATCGATGTTGCTCAGAATCTCCGGCCCTTGGATTGCAGGCGGCGGCTGATCGATGACAGGCTGGAAAGACCAGAAGCCGCGTTCTTTGGCGGTGATCGGCCCGCTCCGCAAAGTGCGACTCGTTTCGCCAAGCACCATACCCTCCGGCCAGACCGCGCCGCTCTCAATCCACCGCACGAGCACGGCGATCTCGTGATCCGTCAGTTTTGCCTTGGGGGGCATCTTCAAGTCGCCCTCGTGCCGCACGGCCTTGACGATCAAACTTTCTGCAGGCTTTCCAGGAACAATGGCCGGCCCGCTGTCGCCCCCCTTGATCACGTTGGCCAATGCATCGAGCCGCAGATCCGACTCCGCCTTCTTCGACCCATGGCATTTGATGCACCGCTGAACCAACAGTGGGCGAATCTCGTTTTCGAAAAACGCGAGCGATTCGTTGTCCGCACCGTCCGCGCGAGTATGCGACACCGCGGTGAACAGGACGAACAGGATTACTTTGGATAGATTCAAGTTAACTCTCCAGCACTACGGTAGACCACTCACGCGGCGAGCGGACTCGATGGCACACTTCCAATCGGAGCGTATCAGCTTCTAGGCACGTCCTATCATATCAGCATTTCCCGATACGTCCTATGGAATTGGTCCGTCAATTTCTGTTGCTTGGATTGCCTGATGGCCCTGTAACAATGGAAGAGGTTCTTAATCGCGGCATGATCGGAGCCAAGTCCATTCACGGCCGGGCCAAATGCGATTAGCCCAAAATGGTCCCGACGACTTTTTGAAGATCCTCAATCCTGGGTTACACTAGCTTGTATTTACCCAAGTTTTGAGCGGCTTCGTGTTTAAGCGAACGAAAAACTTGGGTAAGGACAACATTA